>CALATC010000001.1 GCA_937891475.1 uncultured Granulicatella sp.
CCTTAGATGCCGTTGTGGTTGCTTGCTCAACCGTCGCCATGCAGCAAAAAATCACACGTTTTGTTCGTTTTGAAGCAGGCGATGTATTCACTGGTGAACGAATAGATCGTGAAACGGGTGAAATTATTCCATTACACTTCCCTACACCATGGCAATTTTTCAAGCAAGAAGTTGAAATCCGTATTTTTAGTGATAATCCAAAACTGGAGCTAAAAAATAAATTGCCGGATCGTCCACAAGCCAATCATGAATTTGTGCAACCTCTGTTTGTATCTCGAATGCCAACACGAAAAATGACAGGTCAAGGACACATGGAAACCGTGAAATCAGCGAAACGTCTCAATGAAGGGATAAGCGTGATTAAAATGCCACTCACTAAATTAAAATTAAAAGATTTAGAATTGATGGTAAATCGTGAACGTGAAAAAGATCTTTATGATGCTTTAAAAGCTCGTCTAGAGGCTTTTAATGATGATCCTGCTAAAGCGTTTGCTGAACCTTTTATGAAAAAAGGTGGGGCGATTGTTAAATCAGTGCGAGTAGAGCAAGTACAAAAATCTGGCGTATTAGTCCGTGAGGGTAATGGTGTCGCAGATAATGCCTCTATGGTGAGAGTAGATGTCTTCACTAAAGATGGAAAATATTTCCTTGTGCCAATTTATACCTGGCAAGTCGCTAAGGGTATTTTGCCTAATAAAGCAATAGTTGCTCTAAAAGATGAAAATGAGTGGATAGAAATAGACAATAACTACATATTCTTATTTTCTCTATATCAAAATGATTTAATAAAAGTTAAAACTAAAAAAGATAAATTTTGGGGTTATTTTAACGGGCTAAATCGACATACTGGAGGAATAAATATAAGAACCCATGATTTAGAAAAATCAAAAGGTAAACAAGGTATTTTTGAAGGTATTGGAGTTAAAACCGCTCTTTCCTTTGAAAAATATCAAGTAGATGAACTTGGGAAAAATATTCGTTTATGTAAACCAAGTAAACGCCAAGCTGTTCGTTAATCTCAACTTAATCCTCACACGTACTACGTATGGGGATTTTTTTGTAAGGATACATTATGACATGGAGAAGTCTTCTTATTAGTAAAGGGGGAAAACTCTCTTTGCATCAGCAACAAATGCTGATTCAACAAGAAGGAAATGAATTTACCGTTCCTTTAGAAGATATTGCTATTGTTGTTGTGGAAAGCAGAGAAACAG
>CALATC010000002.1 GCA_937891475.1 uncultured Granulicatella sp.
CGATCGGCTAATTTTACAGCTTCATCTGTATCATGTGTAACAAATAAAGTTGTCATCTTAAATTCTTGATGCAATTGTTTCGTTAAATCTTGTAATTGTTTACGGCTAATCGCATCTAATGCCGAGAAGGGTTCGTCCATTAATAAGATTTTTGGAGTCGCAATAATTGCTCGAACAATCCCTACTCGTTGTTGTTCTCCTCCAGATAATTCTTTTGGATAACGATGCGCGTAATCTTCAAAAGAAAGTCCAACTTTCTCTAATAACACCTTTGTTTGCTCTTGAATTTGTTCTTTTTTCCAGCCTTTCATCTCAGGAATTAAGGCGATATTTTCTGCTACCGTTAAATTTGGAAAAAGCGCAATTTGTTGCAATACATATCCTGTTTCTAATCGTAATTCTCTTTGATCATGATCTTTAATGCGCTTGTCATTTAAGTAAATATTTCCATCTGTTGGTTCGATTAATTGGTTAATCATTTTCATCATCGTTGTTTTTCCTGAACCAGATGGTCCCACTAACACCATAAATTCACCGTCTTCAATGCGTAAATTGACATCTTTTAAGACAGTTTTTTCTGCGTAGCGCAATGCTACATTTTTGTATTCAATCATTTTAACTCCCCCTTTTAGTAAAAGCAGATTGTATTAACAAACAGCTTCTCTAATTTTACTCCAGTTCTCCATCTTTTAAATTTTGCAAAATTCGATGTAAATAGTTCTCTACTTGAACGATTTCTTCTTCCTTAAATCCTGCATAGAAGATTTCTCCTAACGCTCTGCTAACTCTTTCTCCGATTTCTTTTTGAGATTTTCCTAATGCCGTTAAGTTCACATATTTTCTACGTTTATCTTTCGGACAATCTTCCATGCAAACTAAGCCTTGTTCTTCTAATTTTTTTAGCATACTCGTTAATGTGTTATTCGCCAATCCTGTTCTACAGCTCAATTCCGTACAGGTAATATACCCTTCCGTATCATTCCACAAAACAGACATTATCTTCCCTTGTTCACTTCTAAAAAGAGCATCCGGTTCTTTATTTAATAACTTTTGATAAAGTCTTCCATTCAATAAACGAATATGGTGAATTAAATATCCCCCATTCTTTTTACAGTCCATAAATATAAACTCCTTATATTTTATTTCTATATAGAACTATATTCCTTTTTACTCACTTTGTCAATTACTTCTATCTAGAAATTTTTTAAAAAAGAAGAGCGTTCTTACTCGAACACTCCTCTTCGATTCATTAATCTACTTTTTTCATTTCTTCAAACATTTCATCGTTAACATAACATCCAAGAGCTGGATTTTCTGATGGGTTAATGACTACATCGAAAGCTTTAGTTACTTGAGATAAAGTTTGAATCATACCGCTCCAGCTTTCATCATAAATTTCTCTCAATCTCTTCCAATCTGTATAGAAGACCATTGCTTCTTTTTCATCTTTTCCTGGTAAAATCGCAACATTTAATTTTTCTCCAGATTGTAAATCAACTTGAGCGTTTGGATCGGCATTTTCTAATTTAATTGGTGTTAAGAATTTTGCTTTTGGTAATTCTAAACATAAGAAACGATAGTATAAGCCGTGCATAATTTTTTGCTCTTCTGTTTGTGGGAATCCTAATTGACCTAATAATAAGATCCATCTCATCGCATCAGGATTGGTCACTGGAATCTCTTCTTCTGCTACTCCTGTATAATCAGGTGCAGCAATAATTCCTTCTGCTGCAAGAGATGTTTGTTCTGTTACTAAATGAACCCCTGTCGCTCCGTTTTGATAGAACGTTTCTAAGAAGAAGTTCTCAATTCCTTTTCCGTCTTCTCCTTTTTGAATACGACGTAATTCAAAAATCTCTGTATCTGCGAATCGAGAAGCTAGTCTTTCTTCATATGCTACTGGCGCAATAAAGATCATTGGAGAACTACAAATGAATCCACCTTCTTCTCTTTGTTGTGTTTGAGAGAATAAATAAGGTTCTTTCGTTTTTTTAGAATAAACCGTTACTAACTCATCTGCTTGTAATAATTTATTTCGTACAGCAATCATTAATTGTTCAATCTTGCCAACATTTTCAGTATGCTCTTCTGGTGTTTCTTGGGAAGCATTCATATGACAGTATAGTAAAAATACACGTGCAATTTCTGATAAATCCGCTAAGCTTAATGTATCAATATCTCTTTGTGTTAAAACACCTTCTTGACGTCCCACGAAGACATTCCCTAATGTATTAACAAATGTTTTATAGATTTCTTCTTTGTTAGCACCTTCTTCATGTAATACGGTTCCTTTTTTAATCCCTAAAGGCATCGCATCTTCTAACCAAAGAGCCACTGGTTCATTTGTAACTTCAAACACTTTTTCTCGCTGAGCATTTTCCATTGCATAAATCGCAGAAGTTGTGACAGTTCCATTATCATCTCCAAGATTGGTCAACCAAACAAAGTCCCCTACTTTTAATGTTCCTTCAAGATTTCCTGTTACTACTAGGTCTAGTGAGTCGTCACTAATTTTATAAACATCTTCTACTCCTAGTTTGAATGCTGGTTTTTCTTGTGCTGTTTCTTCTGTTTCTTGTTTTTTAAATAAATCTTTTAATCCCATTTTCGTTCCTCCGTCGTTAATTCTTTTCTCCAACTAATATCCATAAATGAACCGTTATCGTTTCTAATGGATGATTTTTACTATATTCTTGGTCTTCTTTACTAGCTCCCCAATATAAAGGAGTCATTTGTAATAAGTGTTCATACATTTCTGTAGTCAGTTTTACTTGATATGAAACTTCTTCCATCTTCATCGATGAATATTCTTGTTTAAACCGTTCTACAATATCCTCATTCGAATAGTGTTGTTTTTCTTCATTACTTTTATATAATTGTTGTCTTAATTCAATTAAATAATTACTTCCTGGAATAATTTTAATGAATGTTCCTCCTGGTGCTAGCACACGGTTGAACTCCTTATAATTCGAAGGAGTTAACATATTGATAAGCGTGCCACAGGATTCATCCCTTAAAGGTAACTGGGCTAAATCTGCCACAATCCACAAAGCTTTTTGAGCATGATGATTACTAGCAGCTAGAATTCCTTCCTTAGCAATATCCATCCCTACTAAAGGAATATCCTCTAAAAATGACGATAAATAAGCAAGCGGACTCCCTTCTCCACAACCAATATCAACAATCAGTTTATTCTCCTGTTTTGGAATCAGTGACAAAACTTCGTCTAATAGCGGATTGAAGAAACCACTCTGCGCTAATTCATAACGATGCATAAATAACTCTGCATCATAATCCTCATTCGCTTTTTGTTTCATCAAATGGAGCGTTCCTTTTTTATTAATATCAAAACGATGACGATTCGTACAAACCATACTATACCCGTCTATTGTTTCAATAGCTGCATGACAGTAGGGACATACAAATAAATGTTGATGTTTTTGTATAAAGTCTCGACTCCAGTCGATTTTCTTTTGCATCATCCACACTCCTGCTCCATTTATTCTCAATTGTCAGTATACCATAAAATTACTTTTCTGTTTGATTTTCTTTCTCCATCAAAATAACCGATTTTTTATTTTGACATTTTTTCCTGCAATGATACAATAGAATAGAATCGTAATTATGCCGATTTAATTACATGAATGGAGGAAATCATCATGAGTAGTAAAATTCCAGTAACCATTGTCAGCGGATTTTTAGGAGCAGGTAAAACAACGCTCATTAACAAAGTATTAAAAGAAAAACACGGTGAACATATTGCCGTAGTTATTAACGAATTTGGAGAAATTGGTGTCGACCATCAATTCGCATTAGATGTAGAAGAAGAAATTTATCAAATGGATAACGGCTGCTTATGCTGTACTCTTCGTACAGATATTGCAGACATGTTGAAATCTATTTTAATGGTCAAAGAACAAAACGGTATTAAAGTAGACCGTGTATTATTTGAAACAACTGGTTTAGCAGATCCTGCACCAATTGCTCAAACATTTATCAATGTTCCATTTTTAAATGAACACTTTATTTTAGACGCTGTTTTAACAGTTGTTGATTCAAAAAATTTCTTATATCAAACCACTCATCAAACTGAACCAGCAAAACAAGTTGGTTTTGCAGACAAAATCTTTATGTCAAAACATAGTTTAGTAGATGACACTATTTATACAAAAGTGATTAACGAAGTTCGTTCTATCAATCCTTTTGCAGAAATTCAAGATTTAGATGCTCGTCCAGCTGAAATGAAAGATATGTTTGGTCTTGAATTATTCTATGCTTCTGAAAAGAAAATTTTAGAAATGCAAGAAAATTCTGAAGAAGAATATTGTGAAGCGTGTGGACACACTCATGCGCATGGCGAACATGATCATCACCATCATCACGATGAAGAACATTGCGAAGAATGTGGACATGCTCATGCACACGGTGAACACGATCACCACCATCATGATGAAGAGCACCACCACGAACACGACCATGATAACCATCATGGACATCATCATCACAAACATCACCACCACAGTGGTATTAATTCATTTGTGATTGAAACAGAGAAACCTCTTGTTTTAGCCCATATTAATGAATGGTTGAATGAATTAGTTTATATTTATGGACCTGAATTATATCGTTATAAAGGAATTTTAAGTGTAGAAGGTTTGGATTATCAAATCATTTTCCAAGGTGTTCAAATGAGCTTTGATATTTCTCGTGGGCGTGATTGGAACGATACAGAGCGTAAGTCGACTTTAGTGTTTATTGGTAAAAACTTACCAGAAGATACATTAAGAGAAAGCTTCGTTGCTTGTACAAATAAATAGTAAGCGTAAGAAAATAAAACAGAAAAAACATTTCTAGCCGTAGCATGGTCGCCATGAGCCAGCAATGCTGTCTCATGGCTAAAAATCGAGCCTCGGTCTCGATTTTTCCCAGTAATATAAGCTGAAGGCTTATATTACTTTTGCTACGGAGAAATGTTTTTTCTTTTTTTATTTTTTCCGTAGAAGATACAGCAGGCAATTTTGAACAATTCAAGAATTCTACAATTCCAATAAAAGAATACAACTCCATTTTTCCTCAAAATCTTCTTAATTTCTTATTAGGGAGTTCATATAATTTTCAAAATTTCACTCTATACTTTAGTCATTCCCAAATAAGAAATATTATCCTCCCAAGTTAAATATTTCAAAATCCTTTTTTCCACCGACCACTGTGTCGGTGGTTTTTTTAATATTCTTGGAGAATGAGCATCATTTCCTCTTTCAACGAACCTTCCCAAAGGTTTAAAGACTCTATTCTAAAATAGATTGTTGCTAAAAAACTTTTATACATTGCTAAACGATAATAACTTTCACGGCTTCCATCTAATTCCTCAAATCTTTGCTTTTTCATCCATTCACACAAAAGTTGTTGAGAAAGATTTCCGGACTCTATTCCAAAAAAGATTGCTAATCCTAATCTTTTTTCTTCTTCATCTATAAACGGTTGTTGACTCTTTTGAAAAATATCACTAATGACTTCTAATGCTTCTACTACATATTCTTGTGTACATTTCGGATGTGAAATAATAGTTCCTAATAAATCGGCACCATGAGCAAATGCATGTACCCATCCTAACTTCTCATCATATCCCATTCTGTCTTTTTCTCTTTTCAAATAACCAATTCCATTTTGCATCCACGTAACTCTCTCTGAATTTGTTAAACAAGAGTCATATCCACTTGTTTGATCCCCATCAACTTGTAAAATCATTCCCATGACAAGTGCTGAGAATGAACGATAGGCTGTTACACTACCGGTCTCTTCTATTCTATACTCCAAAGGATTCGTGACATTCATTTTTTCAATCAGCCAACGTAATTGTTCTCTTGTTATCAGTTGTTCAAAAATAAATTGTCCAAATAAATTAAAAACTAAGTCATCACGAATTTCTGGATTCGGATTTCCGATATTCTCCCATAACCATTCTAACTCTTCTTGTGTTAATGCTAATTTATTCCCTTGTTTTATTTTTAACTGAGAAATCATTTCTTGTTCTAACATGATATTCACCTCTCTAATAGGCATATTTTAACACAAAATAAAAAGGCTAAGTATTTCTACCTAGCCTTCTTGCATTATTTTCTATCTTAAGCTTTTTGGTTTTGATAACACTTCACTTGCGACAATTGC
The DNA here is from genome assembly GCA_937891475.1 of uncultured Granulicatella sp. Next base: position 6,169 of record CALATC010000002.1, read on the forward strand.
TTTTTTCCATTGTAAGTGATGTTTCAAGACTCGGTTTTTCTTTGTATAATTTGTTGCACTTTTGACGGTTTCAACGACTAAATCGCCTTTTGAGCCCATATGTTGAACTTCTTCTTCCTGTAATTGGATGGCTTCCATTTCTTCTACAAAAGCTCGAAGAGATTCTAATAATTCTTCTGGTAAATTCGGATTATTTAAGTATAATCGTTTTAATTTTTCAGTATGAATTAAAATGGCACTTCTTCTCATCGTATCAATTTCTTCTGGAGAAATAATCGACACTCTTTGAATGAGTTCCTTATCAAATACGGATAAAGAATAGTCCTCTGGTGAAAATTGTTGAAACACTTGTACCATCTTTAAAAATTGTTGTCTCATTTTCTCTGTATGAGATAATGTCGCTTTAGTTTCTGGCATTTCTTCTATAACTACATCTACCACTTTTTGATTTTTGGGGTGATGAGGTTTGGAAGGCGCTGTTTTATCCGAAAAAGAATGATTAAACCAATCGTGCAGTTGGTCAAATCCATGCTCTTTACTTTTCATTTTTAAATTAATAAAACTAGCAACAGACATAATCACAAGGATCAATATATACAAGAGAAAGAGTACTATATTCATGATTCACTCTCAACAGAAGATTTGCTAATCGCTTCTCTCATATCTGTATCTGATTGAATATTTTTCAATTGATAATAGTCCATGACTCCAAGCTTTCCATTACGAAGAGCTTCTGCCATTGCTAATGGAATTTGCGATTCAGCTTCTACAACTTTTGCACGCATCCGTTGTACTTCTGCTAACATTTCTTGTTCTTGCGCTACGGCAAGAGAACGACGTTCTTCAGCTTTAGCTTGTGCAATTTTCTTATCTGCTTCTGCTTGTTCTGCTTGTAATTTTGCTCCAATATTTCTACCGACATCAACATCTGCGATATCAATGGATAGAATTTCATATGCTGTACCTGCATCCAATCCTTTTCTCAAAATCGTTTGGGAAATAGAATCAGGATTTTCTAAAACTAATTTATGGTGAGCTGCTGAACCAACTGTGGTAACAATCCCTTCACCAACACGAGCAATAATCGTTTCTTCGCCAGCACCCCCAACTAATCGTTCAATATTGGCACGTACGGTTACTTTTGCTTTTGCTTGAACTTCAATTCCATCCATCGCAACCCCTGCAATAACCGGAGTTTCAATAACTTTTGGATTAACAGACACTTGAACGGCTTCAAATACATTTCTACCTGCTAAATCAATGGCAGCCGCTTGTTCAAATTCTAAGTCAATATTCGCACGTTGAGCTGCAATTAATGCGTCAATGACTACATTGACATTCCCACCTGCTAAATAATGGGCTTCTAATTCATTAATATCGATTTTTAGCCCTGCTTTTGTTGCTTTAATCATTGGACGCACAATATATTGAGGAGCTACTCGGCGTAATCTCATCCCTACTAATGTGCCTACTCCAATTTTTACATCAGAAAAATACGCTGTAATCCATAATCCAATTGGTACAAATCTAAAAAATAACATCACAACTGTTAAAATTAGAAATAGTATCACAATGAGTCCAATGACTCCTGCTGGATTATTCAATAACCCTTTTTCTAACATTTTACTCCCTCCTACTGATTATTTGTTCTCCAAAGCTTGTACGACAATTTTACTACCTTCCACTTTTACAACTTGTATCCTTGTATTTTCTGGAATAACAAATCCCGTACTAACTACATCAACGATTTCACCGTTTAGTTCAGCCTTTCCGCTTGGACGTAATACCGTCAATGTTTTCCCTGTTTGATTAACTAATTCGTCATATACTTTTGAGGTTGAATAGCCTTTTGATTTTTTAAGAGAAGAAAGTAATACTAATCCTTTCTTATGAGAAAAATGATTTCCTCTTTTTACCAATAAAACTAACAAGACTATTGCCAACAATAGTGACATTAAGATTAAAACGACTAAATCCATGACAGCCTGGTTTGCCCAGTACATCCCTCCTATGACTAATACTGTTCCTAGCACTCCTAAAGCACCAATTCCTGGAATTAATACTTCAAATCCTAAAAATAGGAAACCAAATACAAATAGGATAATGACAAAGAAATTCCAGTAAGGATGAAGGAAACTATAGGTTGCAAAACTTATTACTGTTATCACACTACTGAGTAGGTTCCATTTGGAGAACAAAGATATGAAAACACCCATGACAGCTACAAACAGTAATAATAAGTCTACATACAAAAGACCACCCCCATTCGTTGCCATCATTATAGCACTTTTCTTTTTAAATACAACCGAATAATTCTTATGAAATGCTTAAATTTAAATCATGAAAACCATTTCTAAAATTACGATGAATAGTCTTCCATTTGAGCAAATTCTTTCGCTTGTTGTAGTTGTTTTTCAAACAAATCTATATCAATAAATCTCGCTTGACGAGCAAATTCTTTTTCTCCTACAAACACAATTGCAACGGGAACTGTTAACACTTGATACTGACTTGCCACTTCAGGATGCTGCGTGACATTAATGATTTCTAAGTCTACCCCTTCTTGCTCTGTGACTTCTTCTACTCGTGGCTGTAATGCATGACAAACACCACAAGTTTCGCTTCCTAAATAGATTACTTTAATATTTTTCATAAACTCACCTCCCCTATAGTGTAACATTTTTAGAAAAATTTTCTTGTAAAATGCATTTCTGAATAGAAAATACTTAACAAACCTAACTTCCATCTGTATAATGAAGAATGTCTTATAGATATTTTTAGAAAGTGAGTGAGAAAATGGGACGTAAATGGGCTAACATCGTAGAAAAGAAAACTAAACTCGATGCTAACAACAGTAAAATTTATGCAAAATTCGGAATTGAAATCTATGTAGCAGCAAAACAAGGTGAACCAGATCCACATTCTAACCAAAAATTAAAATTCGTAATTGACCGTGCTAAAACTTATAATGTACCTCGTCATATTATCGAACGTGCAATTGAAAAAGCTAAAGGTGGCGGCGATGGCGATTACCAAGAATTACGTTATGAAGGATTCGGTCCTAACGGTTCTATGATTATCGTAGATGCATTAACAAATAACGTAAACCGTACTGCTGCAGACGTTCGCGCTGCTTATAGCAAAAACGGTGGAAACATGGGTGCACCAGGTTCTGTTACTTATTTATTTGACCATACAGCAATCTTCGGTATTGCAAACAAAGATGCAGACGAATTATTAGAACAATTAATGGAAGCAGAAGTAGACGTTCGTGACGTTGTTCAAGAAGACGACCAAGCAATCGTTTATGCTGAACCAAACGACTTCAACACAGTTCGTGCTGCATTAGAAGGATTAGGAATTACAGAATTTACAGTATCTGAAATCGAAATGATTCCTCAATCAGAAGTAACATTAACAGGCGATGACTTACGTTTATTCGAACGTATGATTAACGCTTTAGAAGATAATGAAGACGTTCAAAAAGTTTACCACAATGTAAACTTAGAAGACTAATCATTGTTGATTTTTTCAGAA
>CALATC010000003.1 GCA_937891475.1 uncultured Granulicatella sp.
ATACCCCTATTAAACTAGAAAATCCATTAGAATTTAGCAATTCTAATGGATTCCTTATTTTCACTTAAGAATTATACCCATTCTCCATTTTCATTTACATGATATCCATCCGGAGTTGTTGTATTTACTAATAATTCACCTGATGCATCAACATAGTACCATTTTCCATTGACTTCAAACCATTGGTTTTCTTTCATTGCTCCACTTTCTTCTAAGTAGAACCATTTTCCATTTAAGAATACCCAATCACTTTCCATCTTACCTGAGCCATTAAAGTAATACCATTTATTACCAATTTTTTCCCAAGTATTTTTTAAATATTTTCCTTCAGAATTTACATAGTACCAAGTATTAGATTTTTGATTGTGAATCCATTCTGACTTCGCCATGTATCCACCAGATTTTACATAATAATCTCCAATCCATTTATTTTCAACATATTCTCCATTAGAATCAATAAAGAACCAACTTTGATAAGTCACATCATAAACCCATTGATTGCTTACCTTTTGCCCTTCTTCATTAATATAATGTTTACCATCAAAACCTTTCTTTTGAACAGTTGTTGTTTGAGTCGTATTAGAAGATGCTGAAGAGTCGTTAGTTGAAGCAACATAAGTATTCGTATTAGTCGTTGGTGCAACTGTTGTTGTTTCAGCAGGTTCAGCTGGTTTAGGTGCAGTAGGTTGTAGACGATCTAATACTTCTTTTAATGGTGTCACATCGATAAATGGACTTGCTAATGGAGTTTTTGTTTCAACAGCTTTTTCCATCTTAGCTTCTACATCTTTCATTAATTGGAAGACAGATTTTGCAACTGCAATTGATTTAGCAGTATATTCATCAGCATGTTCTTTTACATAATCATCAGATTTACCTGTATATTCATCAATTAATTGATTTTGATAGTCCATTAATAATGCTTCCATTTTTTCCCAATTTGAACGAATAGTCTTTCCAAATAATTCTGGATGATCCATTACCATTGTATCAATATTAGTAGCTACCCAATACCAAGAATTAGCATCATATTTGTTTCCTCTTACTTTATAAGCTTCAAATGTATCTTTAATACTACCAAAATAAGGAACGTATGGTGTATTACGTGAGCGACCTAAACTTAACCACATTACTCCACCTAATGATTGTGGTAATTTTTGGTTAATTTGATAAACGTGTGGATCAATTACATTTTCATTTCCTGGAGCATAAGCATATTTACCATAGTTTGGATCAGATGGATCTGCTTGTTTTCTATAAGCATCTGTCTTAGTATCATAACCTGGCACTTGATCATCAGGTACTAATTCTCCATTTAATGTTTCAAAACGATTTCTTTGAACATTTAATCCATCGATTACAGTGAAATCTCTTCTTGGACTATCTTGTAAAAATTCATAACGTTTATCTTGGAATGTCACATTAGAAGATGGATTTAATAACTTAATTCCTGCATACACACGTGAACGGTCACCACGTTCTAAAGGTGGCGCATAAGTAGCCGCTAAATCAATTTCCCCTTTACTTTCATCCCCTACAAATACTCCTGCTTTTTTAGCAGTTTCAATAATTCCTTTTGAAGCAATAATATTTTCTTTATCATTAATATTTACTTTACCTAAGAAATAAGTATTTGGAAATACAGAATATTTATCATCTGGATATTTAAATGCTACATACTCATGACCTGAATAAATTTCCATATACCATAATTCGTTTTTATCAGCAAAAACAATAATATTTCCTTCTGCAGATCCTTTTTCATCAATTTCTTTTGCTAATAATTGAGCTGCTTCTTTAGCTGTTTTGACACGTGGTAAAATTAAATCTGTTACAATTGCTTCAGTAACTCCTGCTTTTACTAGTGGATCAATCGCCGGATATTCAACTTCATTTTCTGGTCCTTCCAAAACTCGTCCATCTGCTGCTACTTTTGGAGCTTTACCCCCCACCACTTCACTTCGGGGTGTAGCCGTTACTGTCGCAGTCATTGAAACCCCATGTTCATTAAAACCATGTTCAGAGAAAATACCTTCATTTGAATCTCTTGAATCATCCGCTACTACTGTATATTTATATTCATGTTTTAAATGAGGATAAACTGTTCCGTTTGATTTATCCAAGAGAACATCTCCTTCTTTATAATCCTTAGCAGGATTTACAAAGAAATTTTTATTATGAGTATGTTCTTGAGTTCCATCTTCATGTGGATATGGATAATCTTCCGTACGTCCATACAAGAACGAACCATCTTTTGTTAGTCCCTTACCAATAATAAATGCAGAACAAGCTTCAACAGCTTGTTGAGATAACACAAGTCCAATAAGGACGGTAGATAATAATGTCTTACTAACTTTTTTATTCATAGCTATCCCCTCTTTTTAAAAGAATTCTTTTATGATTAAAACAATATTTAACCAACTGCAGAATACGCTTTCTTTGTTATAAAATCAATACTTTTCATTGATTTATAATAATTATAATGATTATATAAAAAAAGAACCGAATAATATTCGGTTCTTTTTCGATTGCCACTATATGTATGTTCTACAAGTAGTCTGGCTATCAGTTTATCGACAAATTAAGCATGTGGTTGTTCACTAGCTGAAGCGGCCGGTTGTGAAGTAGTTGTTGCAGTAGCTGGTACTACAGTTTCCTCTGCTTTGTCAGCAACCATTGGTTTTACTGTTTCAGTTGTAGTACTTGCTGCAGGAGCAGTAGTTTCTTCTACTTTTGGAGTTGTTGCATTTTCTGAAGTCGCTTTATCTTTAGATTTAGGTGTTGCTAAATCTTTCTTCACTTCTTCAGATAATTCTTCTGTGAAATCTGAAGTTGGGATTGAATTATCTTTATCTTCTTGATCCAAAGCAATTTCAGCCATTTCTTTCATTTCATCTAATTTGCTCATAGATTCTTCATCATCTGGTTTCGCAATGGCTTTATAATTTTCTCCAACTTTTGTATCCACTTTTTCTGATGGATTTTCATGAGCTTTTTTGATTTCTTTTGTTGCAAAGTATGATGGACTAATTAATCCTTCAGTAATTTCTGTTTCACCAGGAATGAATTTAGCTTTTGATAATTTCGCAATTAAACCAGAAACTTTTTCTCTTAATTCAAAAGGTAATGGTTTATCTTTAACATGTTGCGTAAAGAAGTATAAATATTTCATTCCTTCAATTCCAAGACGTTTATTCGCATCTTGTAAAGCTTGAACATAGTCTCTTACAGCTTCTAAGGCTTTCATATCTTTTGCTTCAATTGCTTTATTCGCTGCAGCTCTTAATTCATCTTTTGTAACATTATAATCATTCAACTCTAAATCATTAATTGTACGAATAATACTTTCATGTAATGCGTTTAGAGCTTTCTCTTCTTTAGAAAGTTCTGGAGTTGTAACAGTTGATGCTTTTTCAATGTATTTTTCATCAAATTGTTTTAATAACTCTAAATACCCTTGTGTTGAATTTCCTTTTTCATCTAAACGTTCTTTGATTTCTCTTAAGCTTGTTAAGATACGGCTTAATTCAACAGGTTGAGTTTTATATTTTTCAGATGCTTTATTCGCTAAAGCTTCAATTTGATTTTCTACTGCTTTAGTATCTAAATCTCCTGCGATATATGTTGGTGTAATTTCTTTTAATTTATTCGCAACATATTTTTTAGCACCTTCAATATTTTGAATTTTTAGAGAGTGACTATGATCTCCGTGTGGTACTTCAAATTTATCGCCTAAAATTCGAATATCTTTTACAGAAATTCCCATACGTTTTGCAAGTGAAGCAATTTCTTGAGCAAATCGTAATTCAGGATCAATAGATGCATCTGAACTTGGAACTTCAAAATTACGTAGTGGAATCGCCCAAGGATGGATATGTGTTTTATCTTGACCTTGTTCCATATTTTGGAAAGCAAATACTTTTCCAACATATTTTCCATCTTTATATGCAGATTCTAATTTAATCGTATCTCTTTCTACTCCATAAGCATAAGTAATATAGTCTAAATATTTTTGAACTTCAGGAGATTTTTCTGTTAAATCTTTTTCGTTTGGAATTGTAGAAGTAGAATTGTCTGAAGTTGTTTCATTTTCATGGTCATGATGTTCTCCTTCGTGCTCATGTTTGTCACCTTCATGGTCATGATGCTCACCTTCGTGCTCATGTTTGTCTCCGTCATGATCATGATGTTCACCTTCATGCTCATGTTTATCTCCATCATGATCGTGGTGTTCACCTTCATGCTCATGTTTGTCTCCGTCATGATCGTGGTGTTCACCTTCATGCTCATGTTTGTCTCCGTCATGATCATGGTGGTGATTGTCTAAAATTGGTTTTCCATTTTTATCTTTATAAACAAAGTGGAAATGATTTCCATGACGAACGACATATCCTGATTCTGTTTCACTTTCAATGTCTTCTTTTCTGAAAACAAATCCATCATGATCATGGTCGTGGTGTTCACCTTCGTGCTCATGTTTATCTCCATCATGATCGTGATGCTCGCCTTCATGGTCATGTTTGTCACCTTCGTGATGATGGTGTTCAGCACTAGCTGCTGGTTTCCCATCTTTATCTTTATAAATAAAGTGGAAATGGTCGCCATGGCGCACTACATAACCTTCTGCTGTTTCACTCACTACATCTTTCTTATCAAATACATAGCCATCATGATCATGGTCATGGTGTTCTCCTTCGTGATCGTGGTGTTCACCTTCATGATGATGGTGTTCAGCACTAGCTGCTGGTTTCCCATCTTTATCTTTATAAATAA
>CALATC010000004.1 GCA_937891475.1 uncultured Granulicatella sp.
CAATATAATCATACCAACGTCCATTAATTGGGAAATTAACGACTTCTACTTCTAACCCTAATTCTTTAGCCATTTGTAATACTAATGCATAGTCATCATATTCTGTTGATTGATCATATTTATAATTAGAGTACTTATTTTTTAGTTTTTCTTTACGATTTTTAATTTCAGCATTATATTGGCGATTTTCAACGTAAAATTCATTATTATCTGTTGCTTTTTTTGCTTCATCTAAATACTTATTTTGAATTTCAGCCCAATCATACTGAGGAGTTTTCTCTCCACTAGAAGGTATTGGTTTAACATTCCCTGTAAAATAAAAGGCAATCTTATTATTAAGTGTATATTTTTCCACATCGAACCAATTTAATAAATCATCTAATACTGTTCCTTTATTATCCAATAATCGACGTTTGTATCTTTCAAAATTTTGATGCACAAATTTATTATCTTTGGATAATTCTAATATACGATTTATAAATTTCTCTTTTGTCTCATGACTAAGTTTAGGATTCTTCAATGTATAGTACACATGCTCATTCGATACACGACTTAAAAATGCTTTTGGATTCATTCCATATTGATCAAACCAAATAAATGATTCACTTAAAATAAATTTTTGTTTAGGAATACTATCCGATAATGAACCTAACATTGAAGCTTGAATAATATTTTGAAAATTCCCTCCACCTACAGCCATAATATGAAAATCATCATAATTAAAAAGATGCTTAATATGGAATGGATAATTACTTGGAGTACTCAATTCAGATGATCCAAACACTACTAAAGTTTTATCATCTATATTATCTTTTATAATGTCTCTACTTTTGTATTTTGTATATTCAAAATTATAGCGAATACTATTATCACTCACATGATAATAATCTGCTAGCTTTTGATTTAATACATGAACATATAAAACAAGAGTAAGAATTGCGAGCACCAAGGCTATTCCTAGGGCCTTTATCTTCTTCATTATTGTTTCACCCTAGTTTCGATATAATGAATAATTTTGTTTGGAGTATCTATCTCTTCGTAAGTAACTTCAGTTGGAGCTACTTCAATTCCAAACTCTTCCATTCGAACTAATAATTCAACAAAAGCTAATGAATCCATTAATCCTTCTTCTTTTAAATTAATGTCACGTTCTTCATAAATGACATCATCTTCACAAATTTCTTCAATAATTGCTAATACTTTTTCTTCTAACATGATGTTCACCTCTCATTATTTCGTCAATAATTTTACAATAAATTCATATGGTTTCTCTGAGAAAATGAGTAAACCAATCATCACTAAATGCATCGTTATAAACCAACTTACAACCTTATAAGCTGTTTTCTGTTTATATTTCTTATAAAATTTAGATTTCTTTTGATACCATTCGAATCCTGCCATTAAAACGCCATGATAAACGCCATAAATAATATAACTCCATGAAAGTCCATGCCAAAATCCCATGAATATCATATTTAGCATATAGGCTACCATTGCTGTTGTCAAACGAGTTTTAAACCATTTATGTCTCATTGACTTCATAACAATTCTTGAGAAGATAAAATCTCTCAACCATGTTGATAATGTAATGTGCCAACGATTCCAGAAATCCTTAATATCAATACTTAAAAATGGTTTATTAAAGTTCATCGGAGTTTGAATTCCCATTATATTACTTACTCCGACAGCCATTAAGCTATATCCGGCAAAGTCGAAGAATAAGTAAAATGTATACAAATACATATAAGAAACAGTTGTAAATAACAATCCTCTATGTGGAATATGATTCATTGCTAAATACAACAATCCAGATAACACTACTTTATAAACTAATCCTAATAATAATCTAAATAATCCAGTTCCTAATAACTCAATATATTCTGCTCTTGGAATCGTTTGATGAATATCTTCCATAAATCTTCTACTTCTATCAATTGGTCCTGAACTAATTGTTGGGAAAAATAGTAAAAATTGAAGATAATCAATCAAGCCCACAGGCTCTTTTATAACCCCATCATACGTTTCAAATAAAATTTGTAACACTTTAAAAGTCATATAAGAAATGCCCAAAAATCCAAAAATAGAAACTTTCCATACAATAACTGTTTTTGCAGCGATTAATAATAAACTCGCAAAAAATAAAATTGGATATTTCGTAGATTTCTTATCTCTAAAATGAAACCCTAATCGAACTAATAGATAGGTTTCCACAATAAAGACAACTAAGTTTATAAAATGATTTGGTTGCTCTTTAAATACTGCAATGGCTATCCCAACTGACAGAACAAAAGTAATCCAATAAACCGATTTTTCAAGCAATCGTAATAGAATGACTGGAATCAGTGCAAAAAACAATGTTCCAAAGAAATCTAAGCCTTCAAAATACTCCATTCTATAACTCCTTTAATTTTTTCTTATCAATCTTACCATTATTGTTTAATGGCATTTCATCTAAAAAGACGATTTTTTTAGGAATCATATATTCTGGAACATATTGCGCTAAATCTTTTTTAATCAATTTACCAGTTGCAAATCGGCTTTCCACTTCTTCTGTATAAACCACATAAGAAATGATAGATTTAATTTTCCCATCTTCTGCATAAGATGGCACCGTTGCAGCTTGGCGAATTTTTGGATTTTTTAATAAATTATTATCAATATCCTCTAATTCAATTCGATGTCCATGTAATTTGATTTGGAAGTCAATACGACCTTCACAGAACAATAATTCTCCTTCAAAATGACCTAAATCTCCCGTTTTATAGCTACGTTCTCCAATTTCAGGAATAATAAAACTTTTCTGCGTCATTTCTGGATTTTGATAATATCCATTCGCAACTGTATCCCCTTGGATAATAATTTCCCCACTCTGTTCTCCATCAATCGTAACGGTCGTTCCTGGTTTAATCACACCCACTGGTAAATTATTTGGATATTGTTCCAAAATATCTCTTGTAATAGATACCCATGTAATCATTACAGTAGATTCTGTTGGTCCATAAGTATTCACTACTTCTGCATTTGGGAAACGATCTAATAATTTTTGCGCAGTTGTTGCGAATAATTTTTCACCGCAAAAGACGAATTGATCCACTTGTGGCAATAATTCTTGATTAAAACTTGGATCGACTAAACACATCTCTGCAAATGAAGGTGTTGAAATCCAAATAGTCGCATTTGATTCTTTTAATGTGTTAAAAAGTACTTTAAAATCTTGTAAATGTTGGCGATCAATTTGTACTAATGGTGCATTCATATAAAGTGATGGCCATAACGACATTACTGACAAGTCAAATGAAAACGGAGGATGTCCTAAAAAGACTTGTGGACCTTTTTCTGTATAATAACCTGTATACCATTTCAAGAAGTTATTTAGATTTTCGTAAGTAATTGAAACTCCTTTTGGTTTACCTGTACTTCCTGATGTGAAAATAATATAGAAAATATCTTCATCTTTGACATAATATTTAGGGTCAATACTTTGAGTTGTTGTACGAAGAATTTCTTTTGCAGCTGAAACATCTAATAATGGGGTTTCTAATTCAATCTCTTCACTTGTTAACACTACTGGCGACTGCACTGTTGCAACAATATCTTGCACACGGTCAATTGGTGTATTTACATCAACTGGACAAAATGCACGTCCTGATTTAACACAAGCTAAGAAATAAACGAGCATCATTGGATGCTTATGACCATAAACTACGATTGGTTGTCTATTTTCTTGTAATCTTTCTTGTAAATAAAATGCTAGTTTATCAGAGTATTCCCAATATTGCGCTGGAGATAATTCCTCTTCTAAAAATAAATCATGACGATAGATTTTTTCAGTTTTCCCCTTAAAACTTGATAGTCGATCTAATAACTTTTCAAACACCTTATTCATTTCCCTTCTTTATCATCTAATCGTCTAACAGCCGATGTCTAGACTGTCACATAGTAGAAGTATACCATATTATAGATTTTCTGAAAATCGTAATCCTTAAAATAGCACGCTTTTATAAGGAAAAATACTAAAATTCTTCACATACTAGAATTTTTTCTTTAAACTCTCATCTTTTTTTAAGTAAGTAAAAAGGCTGAAACAACATTGAAGTGACCTCCGTAAATGAGAATTAAATAAAAACACCTCCAAGTTGAATTTGGTACAATATTATCAAATGCATATGGAGGTGTCTTTTTATGGTTAAAAATCGTGTTGGTAGAAAAATCGTCTACTTCTACCAACACGATTTTACAAA
>CALATC010000005.1 GCA_937891475.1 uncultured Granulicatella sp.
GGTAAACGGTATGTAAAGGCGATGCAAAACCGCCCAAAAACATCCAAAACCGTCTGATTGTGAGCGATACTACTTTGATGGGGTGTTCTGCTCAGGTTGCTTACCCGGCTTCTGAGCTTTTTGACGAAGCTTGTTAACACTGCGCATTACGTGCGGCGTAAGGTCAACGTCGGCCGGAGAAAGCACGTTGTACTTGAGCGACCAACGCCTCAGGCAAACGGTAACTGCAACGCAGACAACGGCTGCCCAGATTTTGGTGACTCCAGCGTAGGAAACAAGTGCCCAATATGAGGTAGTGCCAGCAACTGCGCAAAACGCGTAGAGATTGCTTCGCTGGAAAATACGAGGTATATCGCCAAGAAATACATCGCGAAGCATACCGCCACCAACGCCCGTAATGCTTCCCATCAGAATGACCGAGAAGGGGAGCAGGTGATATACCAGGGCTTTATCGGTACCAACGACAGCAAAGAGGCCAACGGAAATAATGTCGGTCCACTCAAGCATGCGAGAGAATCTATCAAGCGGCTCAGGGAACATAAATAGCAAGACAGCGGTAAAAACGACAGCCGGAATGGCGTAGGGCGAGTTGAGCATGTAGACGCCACCTTCTTGCATCATGACGTCCCTGATAAGCCCGCCACCCAGGCCGCCTAAAAGGCCAAGACCCACAAAGCCCACAAGGTCTAAGTGACGATCTCTTGCAACCAAGATTCCCGAGATTGCACCAATAATTACCGTTAGAAGGTCTAGCCAGTAGGGGATGCCCACAGAAATTGCATCTGTGCCATATGGCGAGAAAAACGGTGGCATCCATACCTCCTACTGGTGTTTTTGTTTTTATTAGTATGACAATACTACACAAGTATTAAAAATACACAGAACTTCTCGCCCTATATTGGTAAGAAATCCGCTATACTGTCCCGTGCGGTTTTATATGGAGAGTTGTCCGAGTGGCCGAAGGAGCACGATTGGAAATCGTGTAGGCAGTAATCCTGTCTCAAGGGTTCGAATCCCTTACTCTCCATATTTTGTAGAATTTTTAGTATGGCCCGTTGGTCAAGCGGTTAAGACACCGCCCTTTCACGGCGGTAACACGGGTTCGAGTCCCGTACGGGTCATCCCTAGCACTCTTACGAGTGCTTTTTTTGTATTTTGAATTAAAGGAGAGTGTACAGATGAAAATTTTATTAACAGGTTTTGATCCATTTGGTGGAGAAAGTATTAATCCTTCTTGGGAAGTTGTTCGTCGTATTCCTCAAAATATAAAGGGTGCAGAAATTAAAGGAATTCAAATTCCTACCGTTTTTCAAAAATCATTTGAAGTGTTAAAAAATGAAATTGAAATTTTCCAACCTGATGTAGTTATTTGTGTAGGTCAAGCAGGTGGAAGACAAGGGATTACACCTGAACGTATTGCGATTAATATTGACGATGCACGTATTGCGGATAATGAAGAAAACCAACCAATCGATTTTCCAGTTCAGGAAGATGGAGATAGTGCTTATTTTTCTACCTTACCGATTAAAGCGATGGTGGATAAAATGACTTCTTCAGGATTTCCTGCTTCTGTTTCAAATACTGCTGGTACTTTTGTATGTAATCATATTATGTATCAAGTGTTGTATTATGCTTCTAAAAATCATCCTTCTCTAAAAGCTGGATTTATTCATGTTCCTTTCTTACCTGAACAAGTAAAAGATAATCAATATCCTTCTATGAAATTAGAAGAAATGGTTCAGGCTCTAACTCTCTGTGTAGAAACAGTTATTGAGTATCAAGATAAAAAAGATTTAAAAATGATTGGTGGAGCCATTCATTAATAAAAATTAAAACAGGATTGAGGGGAGACTCCTTCAATCCTGTTTTGTGTTTAATGGCTATAATAGAAACTATTTCCTGCAAACGATGGTTCACTCGTAATGGTAATTCCTAAATCACGATAAATTTCTTCATCTGCTTTTTGTAAAATAACTGTACTATGTGCTTGTAAATTTCTTAAAAAGACTAACTGATTTTTAGCGGCTTCTGCTGAGGGATTTGTCACAGCTGACATACTTAAAGCAATTAAAACTTCCTTACTATCAAGTGAGCGACGTTGCTGATGAAACACATCTTGACTAAGCTTTGTAATGGATTCAAGAATAACAGGAGGTAATAGATGTAAATCTTTTTGAATACCAGCTAATTCTTTAATCGCATTTAATAGGCAAGCAGCTCCTGCAGTCATTGTGTCACTTTGTTTTCCAGTAATCATTTTACCATTTGGTAATTCAATCGCAACGACTTCTGTCTTTGCTTCTTTAGCTTTACTCAATGCTTTTTCTACAACAGGACGTTCTTGAGGGGTTAACCCCATTTCATCCATAATGTATTTTCCACGTTGAGCAGTTTCTAAAGTACCAATTCCACGTTTGTAATCGCATTGTAAGTGATAGTATCTACGAATAATTTCTTGTTTAGAGGCTTCTTGTACGACTGCATCGTCTGTAATGGCAAACCCTACTCGGTTTACTCCCATATCTGTTGGTGAGTAATAAGGGATTTCTTGATCCTTGTAAATTTTTCTTAAAATTCTTCTTAATAGAGGGAATGCTTCGATATCACGATTATAGTTAACAGTCGTGATGCCGTATTTTTCCAAATGATATGGATCAATCATATTGACATCTTCTAAATCAGCTGTTGCAGCTTCATAAGCGATGTTAACTGGATGGTTTAATGGTAAATTCCATACAGGGAATGTTTCAAATTTTGCATAACCTGCTGAACGACCTCTTTGTGTTTCATGATATAGCTGACTTAAACAAGTGGCTAGTTTTCCACTATTAGCTCCAGGCGCTGTAACAACAACTAATGGACGAGTCGTTTCGATATATGCGTTTGCTCCGTATCCAGCATCACTTACAATGGTATCCACATCCATTGGATAGCCTTCTGTATGACCGTGAGTATAAACAGTCATCCCTCTACGTTCTAACATATTTTTGAATTGTGTCGCAGCTGGTTGACCAGTGTATCTTGTAATGAGTACGCTATTGATTTTCAAATCCCAATGATGTAAATCATCAATCATTCTTAAGACATCTCGGTCATAAGTAATGCCTAAATCTCCACGAACTTTATTTTGTTCGATATCCCCAGCATAAACGCAGATAATAATTTCTGCTTGGTTTCTTAGGCGATAGAGTAGTTTGACTTTTCCATCTGGATCGAATCCAGGTAATACTCTCATCGCATGGAAGTCTCCGATGAGCTTTCCACCAAATTCTAGATAGAGTTTGTCATAACTATTCACTCGTTCTAAAATATATTGACTTTGTTCTTCCAGGTATTTTTCGCTATCAAATCCTAATTGCATTTTTAACGCCCCCGTTTCACTATTTTCAAGTCCAAAGTATAGCACTCTCCTTGTAAAAAAGAAAGAAAAATTTATCTTGTTCAAACTTTGTTTTGTGATATACTGAATTTGTAATAAAAAGGAGGATTTTATATGAAAAAAGTTAAAGGTTTAGTCGTATTTAGTGCAGCTGCAACATTGTTAGCATTAGGGTTAGAACAAAAGGTAGAAGCTCGTGTGTATTTCCATAGCTGTAAGGAAGCTTGGGCTGCAGGGTATGGAAATATTGCTATTGGTGAAGAAGGCTATTCTAAACACTTAGATAGAGATGGTGACGGAGTAGCATGTGAAATCGGTCGTTCTAAAGGAGCGTATCGTCCGAAAACTGCCGATGGCACACCGTTAAATAAACAACATGCAACTTCTTCATCTAGTTCTGAATCAAATGGTTCTGATGAATCTACATTGTCAGGATGGCAACAAAATGGTGGAAATTGGTATTACTATGAAGGTAATACTGCTGTCACTGATTGGAAAAATATTAGCGGAACTTGGTATTACTTTGATGGAAGTGGTGTAATGAGCACTAACTGGGAAAAAGTAAATGGAGCTTGGTATTATTTTAGCACGGATGGTGCAATGCGTACTTCATGGCAAAAAGTTAGCGGAGCTTGGTACTATATGGACAATAGTGGAGCAATGCAAACAGACTGGAAAAAAATTAGTAACGCATGGTACTACTTTAATGGGGATGGAGTAATGCAAGCAAACCGCTGGGTTGGAGACTATTATTTAGGTTCATCTGGCGCAATGTTGGTGAATACTAAAACACCAGATGGTTATCGTGTAGATGCTTCTGGAAAATGGATTCAAAATAAATAATTATAATATGAATTAGACTTTTTGTCGTCGTAAGAATGAGAAATTTCCATCAACTTATTGCGACAGAAAGTCTTTTTTTAAGCTTCTAATTTTGCAATTTGATAGCTGAGGTGGTAAACTAACTTAACAAAATTGAATCAGAAAGGAGTTTTTTATGGGAAATTTAATTACTTATGTTCGACAATATGAAGCTCAAACATTTCAAGAAAAATCAATTACAGATATTGACGTTTTAGTTTTAACTGAGATAGCCTATTTACCATTTGATGAAATTGTTCCAAAATCATTCGATGTAACAGAAGCAATTTCTCTTAATCAATTAGGAAAAGAATTCGAGAAAATTAAAGAAAAAGAACATGAAAAAAATCCATTTATGATTACGGAAGAAAGAATTCAATTACTAAATGTTGTTTCTAAAAGTCAGCGGTTTAAAGATATAAAAGTATTTGGATTTATGAATGATATTGATGATGAATTGACGAAACAATTTGCTG
>CALATC010000006.1 GCA_937891475.1 uncultured Granulicatella sp.
TGGCCAATTCTTCCTCCAATTCCAGGACGTGAATTAGAAAACGTTCAATTATGTAAAAACTACAACCAAGCAAAAGAAATCTTTGCTAAGAAAAACGACAAGAAGAAAATCGTTGTTGTCGGTGGTGGATACATCGGTATCGAATTAGTTGAAGCTTTTGCATTAGAAGGTAAAGAAGTAACATTAGTAGACGGTTTAGACCGTATCTTAAACAAATACTTAGACCCAGAATTCACTGATATCTTAGAAGAAGACTTACGTGAACGTGGTGTACAAGTTCGCTTAAACGAAATGGTTAAATCATTCGAAGGTGAAAACGGAGTTGTAAACAAAGTTGTAACTTCAGGTGGCGAATACGAAGCTGACATGGTTATCTTATGTGTAGGTTTCCGTCCAAACAACGACTTAGTTAAAGACCAATTAGAAACAATGCCTAACGGTGCTATCATCGTTAACGACTACATGGAAACATCTGTTAAAGATGTATATGCTGCAGGAGACAGCTGTGCTGTTAACTACAACCCTAACGAAGGACATGCATACATTCCATTAGCAACTAACGCTGTACGTATGGGTTCATTAGTAGGTAAAAACATCAACGGTCACAAAGTGAAATACCGTGGAACTCAATCAACATCAGGATTACACTTATTCGGATGGAACATTGGTTCAACAGGTGTAAACGTAGGTAGCGCACCTCACTTTGGATTAGATGTACGTTCTGTATACGTGGTAGATAACCACCGTCCAGAATTCATGCCAACATACGAAAAAATCTACATGAAATTAGTTTACGAAGTAGGTACAAACCGTATCGTAGGTGGACAAGTAATGTCTAAATACGACTGTACAGCTTCTGCAAACACATTGTCATTAGCAATCCAAAACAAAATGACAATCGAAGACTTAGCATACGTAGACTTCTTCTTCCAACCAGTATTCGACCGTCCATGGAACTACTTAAACATCTTAGGACAAGCTGCAGTAGAACAAGAACGTGTATTAGCTGAAGGCAAATAATTTAGTTAAATAATGAAAAAAACGACAAGTATCCCAACGACACTTGTCGTTTTTTGCGTTTCTTAACCAAATTCCTCAACATTAAGAATAGTGTTCGAAAACAGAAAAAATTTTCATAGTTGAAGAACCATCCTAATCGTCCCTCACATTAAGGAGAGTGAATAGAAAGAAAAAACATTTTTATCGTAGCAGTAAAATTAAGACATAAACGTCCTTCACATCAAGGAGAGTGAATAGAAACAGAAAATAATTTTCATCGTAGCAATCATATAAACCACAATAGAGTGGTTTATATGATTAGGAAAAATTGAGACCAAGGCTCAATTTTTAGCCATGAAACCCGAAAGGGTTTGCTGGCGTCCGGCTACCTTGAAAATTATTTTCTGTTTCTATTCACGAGTATTCTCTAAAAAAGAATTAAGGTAACGATTGAATTAGCATTTCTGTTCGTTTCTATGTTACAATAAGAACGTTATATTCCATCTGGAATATAGAACTCAGACATTAGATACAATAACAGAAGAGGAGTACCCAATGAAAAGGAAAATTATGTACGACGAACAAGATTCCCGCATCGATTACGGAATCATTCTACCCGTCTTATTACTAGCATTAATCAGCATAGCGACATTACTATCAACCACCTATATCCAAGTAGCACACGGATCCCTCAGAACCGTCTTCATGCAATTTGCTTGGTACGTAGTCGGCACAATCGCTATTATCGTTATCATGCAATTTGACTCAGAACAACTATGGAAACTAACCACCCTGAGTTACATCATAGGACTTATACTCCTAGTAGCCGTCCTATTCCTCTACGACAGAGGAACCGCAGCCGCAACCGGTGCGAAAAGTTGGTTCAGAATCGCAAGCTTCTCATTCCAACCATCCGAAATCGTAAAAATCTTCTACATCCTGATGCTCGCAAAAGTAGCGACCCATCATAACATGTTAACGAAATACCGTACAAAAAGTACCGACTGGTATTTATTCGGAAAACTAATCGCATATGCATTACCAGCGTTATTACTCGTTATCCTACAAAATGACTTAGGAACAACATTAGTATTCTTAATGATTCTTGGCGGCGTTATGATTATGTCAGGAATTAGCTGGAAAATCTTATTACCATTAATTTTAACAGCCATTTTAATCGGTTCATTACTCATCTATTTAGTAGTGTATAATCGACAATTATTATTAAATATCGGATTCAAAAATTATCAATTCGGTCGTATCGATTCATGGTTAGATCCATATCGTGACCAAGGTGGAGCCGGATTCCAATTATTCCAAAGCCTGAAAGCTATCGGTTCAGGGAAAATGTTCGGTAAAGGATATGGACACTCAGAAGTTTACGTTCCCGTTCGTGAGTCAGACTTAATTTTTGCGACAATTGGTGAAAACTTCGGATTCCTAGGAGGAACATTCTTAATTACCGTGTATTTCATTTTGATTTATCAAATGATTCGCGTATGTTTTGATACAAAAAATGAGTTTTATTCTTATATTGCAACAGGAGTAATTATGATGATTTTATTCCACGTTGTAGAAAATATCGGAATGACAATCGGACTACTACCATTAACAGGGATTCCATTACCATTTATTTCGCAAGGGGGATCTTCTCTATTAGGAAATATGATGGGAATTGGGTTAATGATGTCGATGAGATACCACTTCAAGAGTAATATTTTTGGAGAAGATGAGGATCCATTTAACCAACAAACAAGACAACAACAACAATTACCAGAAGAATTTTTAAAAGCAAGAGCGTAAGGGAGAACAGACATGATTATTTATAGCCATCCAAAATGTACAACTTGTAAGAAAGCCTTAAAATGGTTAGAACTACACAATATTTCATTTGAAGTAAAAGATATTCGTGAAGAAGCTCCAACAACTGAAGAATTACAAGTACTATTTGAAAGAAGTGCATTACCACTGACAAAAGTATTCAATACAAGTGGAGAATTATATCGTAAATTGGGATTAAAAGATGTGATTAAAACAATGGAAACTTCTAAAGCGATGGAATTATTAGCCAGTGATGGAATGTTAATTAAACGCCCATTATTAGTATCAGATGACGCAGTGTTTTTCGGGTTTAAAGAGGAACAATATGAACAGTTATTGAAAGGTGAATCAAATGATTAAATATAGTGAAAATGGATTATGGATTAAACAAGAGGACAATCGTTATACAGTAGGCATTTCTCCAAAAGGTCAAGATGATATTGGAGATGTTAGTTTTGTAGAATTATTTAACCAAGAAAATTTAACAACAGAAGATTCATTTATGAGTGTTGAAGCAGCAAAAGCTGTGACAGAATTTGTCAGTCCATTATCAGGAAAAGTAGTTGCTTGGCATACAGAATTAGAAGATAATCCTGAAATGTTAAACCAAGTGGATACAGCTGTGAACTGGATTTATACATTAGAAGAAGTGGATGAAGCAGCATTTGCGAGCTTATTAGACAAAGATTTACCAATCGTTTGTGAGAAGAAAGAAGGGTGTGAAAACTAGAATGCAAGTACAAATGATTTCAGCAGAAATTTTTGAACAACGTCAAGAAAGTTTTGAGTGTGCCAATTTTTTACAAACAAGACAAATGGCAGAAGTTCATGAGCAACGTAGTGTATTTGAAGAAGTATTCTTTATTGCTTGGAAAGAAGGAGACGAATGGATTGCGCAAGGTTTAGTAGGAATTCGTAGACGTTTCAGATTTTTCAAAGAAGCCGTGATGATTCAAGGCCCATTATTTGAAGACGATAAAATTGCACAACTTCCTCAAATGTTAGAAAGTTTAGAAGAATTCTTAAAAGAACAAGGTATTGCCAGAGTAGAAATGAATCCATATATGATGAATAAAGTCATTAATGAATCATTAGAAGTTGTAGAAGAGTGCCGTTATCCAGAATTATTAGCAAATTTTGAAAAAGCTGGTTATGACCGTTTCTTAGATTTAGATGGTCGAGCAGTTATGGGACAATTATTCAGAAAAGATTTATCTGAATATGAAGATAGCGAAGCGATTTATAAAGATTACTCGAATTCTTTAAAACGTGACTTACGTAAAGCAGTAGAATCTCATATTACGATTCGTGAATTAGAATTAGATGATTTAGAAATTTTCTATTCGATTTTAAGTGAGACTTCTGTTCGAAAAGGATTCCGAGTACAAGATTTCAGTTATTTCCAACAAATGAAAGAAGCATTCCAGGATAAAGTGAAATACATGGTTGCGTTCTTAGATGTTGAAGCGTATAAAGCTTATTATCATGAAAGAATTGAATTCTTTACAAATAGAGTAGAAGAATTGGAAAAAGAATTAGCAGTTCGTGAAGCGGAAGGAAAACATGTGAAGAAAACACGTGGATTAATTACAGATGCTAAAGATCAATTAGCGAGTTATCAAAAACGTAAGAAAACTTTTGAAGCGTTAGATATTCATAATCCAATGTTAGCTTTATCAGGATACTTATTTATGTGTTATGGAGATGAAGTGATTTCAGTATTTGGTGGTTCTCATGAAGAATACTTAAACTTTGGTGGTTCAAGCTTATTGAACTGGGAAATGATGAAATATGCTAAAGACAATGGATTTAAGTATTATAATTTCTATGGAACGATTGAAACGAATCAAGCAAACCAAAATGAAGGAAACTTTAACTTCAAACGTCAATTTGGTGGCAGACTTGTTCAACCAGTCGGAAACTTCACAAAAACACTAAGCCCAGCATTAGGGTTTATTGCTAAGTTTAAGAAGATTTAAGAATCTTATAGTTTACCGTGGGAAAAGAATAGGCATTTCTTATCCTGCGGTATTTTTGTTTTAAAAAAGAGAAAAGACTTTTCAATGTAGTATGAACAATAAAAGCCACTTAAAGTGGCTTTTATTGTAGGAAACTTCGAGACCTAGGCTCGAAGTTTAGCAATGAGACTCGCAAAGCGAGGCTGCTTGCGTCCTAAATACTACATGTTAGAAAAGTCTTTTCTCCTTAACGTACTGTACAAAATGGTTGAACAATTCTTGCATTCCTTCGTAATCGTTCACCATTGTTTCTGGATGACCTTGTAATGCTAGAACATATTGTCCTTCTTCATTCGACTCAAAAGCTTCAATTAAACCATCCGCACTCCAAGCAACCGCTTTGAAGTTTGGAGCAAGCTCTTTAACAGCTTGATGATGATACGAATTAATCGCCGTCTTCGTTCCAAAAATTTTAGCTAATTCACTGTCTTCTGCAATTTCAATTGTATGAGTAGCAGTAGAAGGCATTGTTTTTTGAACATGTAAAATGGTTGATTCTGGATATTGCGATTGAATGTCTTGATATAAAGTACCTCCAAAAGCAACATTTAAAATTTGTATTCCTCTACAGATGGCAAGAATTGGTTTACGTTGACGATAAGCTTCTTCAATTAGCGCAAGTTCATACGCATCTCTTACTGGATAAGTTCTTCCTAAGTTAATATGAGGTTCTTCTCCATATAAAAGAGGTGAAACATCTTGCCCTCCTGATAAAACTAATGCGTCAACTCTTGAAATATATTCGTGAGCTGTTTCTTGAGAAACAATCGGTAAGATTACTGGAATGGCTTTGGCTCTTTCTAATCCAGTAACAAATCCGTTAGGTGCATAAGATAGGATATAGGTATCATGTTCAGTATTATCTTGACGATGATTCCCTGAAATTCCTATTAAAGGATATTGCTGCATCTATTTTTCCCCTTTCGCATTGTAAGTAGTTTATATGATACTCCATTTTCATGAAAATGAAAAGTTTTTTATATGAAAATCAGTGAAAAACTTACAGTAGAAGATATGGATTCGAAACGTTATCTTTTGATAATCGTTCTCATTTAAGATAAAATATTAATAATGTGACAGATAAATTATTCTGTTATAGGATTGAGGATTTATTTTGAAAGGGGCTTAATAATGGCAACATTAGAAATTAAAAATTTACATGTGTCAATTGAAGATAAAGAAATTTTAAAAGGTGTTAATTTAACTATCAATACTGGTGAAATTCATGCAGTAATGGGACCAAATGGTACAGGGAAATCAACACTTTCTGCAGCAATTATGGGACATCCAAGTTATGAAGTAACAGAAGGAGAAATCTTATTAGATGGAGAAAACGTTCTTGAAATGGAAGTAGATGAACGTGCTCGTGCAGGTCTATTTTTAGCAATGCAATATCCAAGTGAAATCGCTGGAGTAACAAATGCAGAATTTATGCGTTCAGCAATCAATGCTCGTCGTGATGAAGACAATAAAATGGGTGTTCGTGAGTTTATCAAAAAATTAGATGAAAAAATGGCGATTTTAGATATGCCAGAAGAAATGGCAGAACGTTACTTAAATGAAGGATTCTCTGGTGGAGAAAAGAAACGTAATGAAATTCTTCAATTAATGATGATTGAGCCAAGTTTTGCTATTTTAGATGAAATTGACTCAGGGTTAGATATTGATGCGCTTAAAGTTGTTTCTCGTGGTGTTAATGCTATGCGTGGGGAAAACTTTGGATCATTAATTATTACTCACTATCAACGTTTATTAAACTATATTGAACCAGATGTTGTTCATATTATGATGGATGGACGTGTTGTAATGACTGGAGATGCTGCATTAGCAAAACGTCTAGAAGCAGAAGGATATAAAGGAATTAGTGAAGAATTAGGAATTTCTTTAGAACATCAAGAATAGGAGAAAGAGAATGGCAGAGAAATTAACCGTAACATCAGAACAACTGACTTCATTCTCACTTCTAAAGAATGAACCAGATTGGTTTTTAGATATTCGTTTAAAAGCATTGAAATTAGCGAAACAATTACCATTACCATTTATTGAGCGTGTAAAATTCCATCGCTGGAATTTATTCCAAAGTGAAATTGGAGAAGCAAACTCACTCATTACAGAATTAGAAAAAGACATTCCAAGTGCAGTAGGAAGTGCAAAAATTGTTCAATTAGGAGCAGTTTCTTACTGGGAAGAGATGAATGTTGAAACAGCGATGCAAGATGTATTAGTAATGGATTTATTTGAAGCATTACAACAATATCCAGAATTAGTAAAACCATACTATATGACAAAAGCTGTACCAGT
>CALATC010000007.1 GCA_937891475.1 uncultured Granulicatella sp.
TCTTATTTGAGACCGTATTTTTTGTTGAAACGATCCACACGTCCGTCTGCTTGTGTGAATTTTTGACGACCTGTATAGAATGGGTGAGAATCTGAAGTGATCTCAACACGTAATAATGGGTATTCGTTACCATCTTCCCATTGTACAGTTTCGTTTGATGATTTTGTTGAACCTGATAAGAATTTGAATCCAGTAGTTGTATCCATGAAAACAACTGGACGATATTCTGGGTGAATTCCTTGTTTCATTTTCTATTCCTCCTGCCCTGAATTATTGCCTAATCCAGAGTTATTTATTTTTATGCATAAAGCAACACAAGTATAATAGCATGCTTAGGCATAGAATGCAACTATTTTTATTAGTTGAAATAGATTTTTCTTAGCTTAAAATTCCAAAATAATTTCCCTAGTCTCCTAGTTCTAAACCAGGCATTGCATTCACATCCATCGCTGCAAAATCTTGTTCTAACCATTTTGAATAGGCAGCTGCACCAATCATTGCAGCATTATCGCCACATAGATTCATTGGCGGAATGGAGAACGTCACCGTTGGATAAAGACTTTGCATCATCTCTTGTAAACCTGTTCTAAGTCCACGGTTCGCTGCGACTCCTCCTGCTAATACAAATTGCTTCACAGGATATTCTTGTAGTGCACGTTTACTTTTTTCTACTAATACTTCTACAACACTTGCTTGGAAACTTGTCGCTACATTTTCTGGCACAATTTCTTCGCCTTTTTGTTTTGCATTATGAATACGATTAATAACCGCTGATTTTAATCCACTAAAACTAAAGTCATAATGGTCTTCATGAATCATCGCTCTTGGAAAATCATACACATCTTCTCCAATATGCGCCAATTCATCCATTTTCTTTCCACCTGGATAAGGTAAGTTTAAAATTCTTCCAATCTTATCATAGGCTTCTCCAGCTGCATCATCTCGAGTTTCCCCGATAATTTCAAACTGTCCATCCTGTGGCATATAGACTAATTCTGTATGTCCACCGCTTACGACTAATGCCATTAATGGAAATTGTAAAGGTTCGATTAATTGGTTTGCATAAATATGTCCTGCCATATGATTGACGGCAATTAATGGCTTATTCGCTGCTAGTGCTACTGCTTTTGCAGCTGAAATTCCGATGAGTAAAGCTCCGACTAATCCTGGTCCAATCGTTACCGCTACTGCATCGATTTCTTCCATTGTTTTGCCAGCTTGTACTAATGCTTCTTCAATCACTTGTGTAATTTGCTCCACATGATGACGACTTGCAATTTCTGGTACAACTCCTCCAAATCGCATATGACTTTTGATTTGAGAAGCGACAATATTCGATAATAACGTACGACCATTGACAACCACTGCTGCACTTGTTTCATCACAGCTACTTTCAATGGCTAAAATAACGACTTCCTTTGTCATTGTTCACATGCTCCTTTCTTGAGTTCTAATCGATAGAGTAAGGCATCTTCTAATGGATCTGTATAGTAATCACGTCTTCTATGATAACACTCAAATCCTAAAATTTCATATAATTGCTGCGCACGATGGTTAAATTCTCGTACTTCTAAAAATACTGTTGCCACTTCTTTCATTCCTAAATCATAACACGCCATTTGCCATAAACGTTGGGCAAGTCCTTTTCCTTGGAATCCTGTATGAATCACAATATTCGTAATCGTTGCTTCATCTAAGACGACTTGCATCCCAATAAATCCAATTAAAGTATCCACATGATAAACGCCATAATAAGCTCCATGTTCAGAAGCAATATCTTCTTGGAAAGCTTTTGCACTCCAATGTCCAGGATGTTCATAATGTTGTTGCACCAATTGGTATAACTGTTCTGCCACATCATCCTCAACCGTTAATCGTTTAAACGAGAACTCTGACGAGGAGAATGATTCTGGTGTTTTAGGGGGTAATGGATAAGTCATCAGTACCGCATCCTCTACTTCATTTTTATAATATTTTTCTTTGTATCCTGTTTGAATAAAGCCAAACTTTCCATATAAGCGAATGGCCTTAGTATTGGAAACTCTAACTTCTAGGGAAATGGAATCTTTTTCTAAAAAGCGTGCATA
>CALATC010000008.1 GCA_937891475.1 uncultured Granulicatella sp.
TTTCAAGCTTATTAAGTCATTTTATTTGCGAGAGATTAGCACATGCAAAAGCATCCGAAGGCTTTTTATCATTTGACGTAGAAACTGTTGAATAGTATCATTAAAAAGATATTGGATAATTAGGAGAGAAGAAGATGAAAGAATGGTGGAAAGAGCAATTTCCAGAATTGAAAGTATGCTTCCATGAACCTTTAAAAAAATATACTTATACAAAAACAGGTGGAGAAGCTGAGTGTTTAATTTTCCCAAAAGATAAACATGAAACAGCAAAAATTATAAAAGCTTTACAGGAAAAACAAATTCCAATTACTGTATTAGGAAATGCTAGTAATGTTATCGTTAGAGATGGTGGCATAAAAGGAGCTGTTATTTTATTAAATGAAATGACTGCAATGAAAGTAATGGGAAATAAAATTTTAGCAGAAGCTGGAGTTTCTCTAATTGAAGTGACAAAATGCGCACTAGAACAATCTTTAACAGGTTTAGAATTTGCATGTGGCATCCCTGGAAGTGTTGGGGGAGCTATGTATATGAATGCAGGTGCCTATGGAGGAGAAGTCTGCGAAGTAGTTGAATATGTCGATGTTGTGACCCGTACGGGTGAAATCAAACGTCTAACAAATGAAGAATTGGAGTTTTCATATCGTCATAGTGCTCTACAAGAAAGTGGAGATTTAGTGATTGATGTTTGTTTTAACTTGAATCCAGGAGAAAAAGAAACAATTCAAGCTAAAATGGAAGAATTAACGCATTTACGTGAAAGTAAACAACCTTTAGAATATCCTTCTTGTGGAAGTGTGTTTAAACGTCCGGAAGGTCATTTTACTGGAAAATTAATCCAAGATGCAGGACTTCAAGGATTCCAAATTGGTGGAGCTCAAGTGTCTAAAAAACATGCAGGCTTTATTGTAAATATTGATCATGCAACGGCTACAGATTATTTAGCAGTGATTCAACATGTTCAACAAGTAGTGTTCGAGCAATTCCAAGTAGCACTTGAACCAGAAGTAAAAATTATTGGTGAAGAATCAAAATAGAGGAGAAAAATGATGAAAGAGAATAAATTCTTAAAAACGGGTCTTCTTCATGTAGTTTCATTAATTGTTTTAGTTTTAAGTTATCACTATGTTGGAATTACTTTGCCTATTTTTTCTGGAGTGGATATTAACTTCTTTTATATTTTACTTGCGATTGTGGCTGGTTTAGCGGGTTCGTTATTTGCTGCAATTGTTGGGGTAGCAACGATTTTGATTGATTTATTATTAGGGACGACTGAGCAGTGGATTGCGATTGCGATTTCTGTTGGATTGCTTGGATATGTGTTTGGTTTGGGCATTCGTCGTAAGTCGTTTTTAGCGGGTACTTTTTCTCGTCATGATGCTTTGCGTTTTAATGTGATTCAAGTGGTTGCGAATGTGATTATTTTTGGTTTGATTTTACCGACGTTAGAGGTCTTTTTCTATCAAGCTTCTACGGCAGTTGTTTTTATTAATGGTTGGATTTTTAGTATGATTAATTCAATTTTGATTGCCATTTTCGCAACAGCTTTGTTTAAATTAATTGCGAATCGTGTGAAAAAGAATTAAAGAATACTATTTAAATAATTCTAAGTCAATAAAGAATACAAAAAAGTTTCCTAATTAGCTAGGACGCCAGCAGCTTCGCGATGCGAATCTCATGGCTAAAATTTGAGCCTAAGGTCTCAAATTTACCTGTACAAGAAGTATAGAATACTTCTTGTACCCATACTACTTTGAAAAGTCATTTTTTATTTTGGAAGTAATATTTATGCCATTTTTATAATAAATGAAGTATTATGTTAGATATTTTGTTAAATATTAAAGGGTTTTCTTTTACAAAAACAAAATTAAATGTTAAACTTCAAATGGTGCATAAAAGG
>CALATC010000009.1 GCA_937891475.1 uncultured Granulicatella sp.
GTATAAGAGACAGAATCACTACAAAATCAAAGACTAAACAAAATTTTTCTAAAATCATTATACCACACTTTCCGTTAGAACGGGGGGAATATGGATATAAATAAACTTGTTTCTACGGTTGACGGTTTAAACTCTGTCAGTACTGCCAAAAAATGGATAACCTTGATAAAGGAAATTAGTGGTCATGAGTTTAAAAAAGTTCAAGCAAGGAATAGTCGGCAGTTTGTGAGTTTTTATAACTTCACTGATGATGATGTTGAGGATTTCAAGACAATTGCTTATTTGAAAAATGAGATGTCATTAAAAGATGCTATAAGGGAAACTTATGGAGATATTCATAAACATAAGGAATACACTCTTATTCAGCAACTTGAAACCCTTAAAGAAGATTTTATTACCTTGAATGATAATTTTAAGAATTTGTATTCTAGTAATAAAAAACTGCAAATGAAATTTCAACGATTGGAAAAAGAGCAAGAAGAAATTCTCGCAACACTTGAACGACTTCCATTTGGTGCTTGGGAAAAAGCTCGTAGGAAGTTCGGCAAGTAGGTTCGTTACGGTCGGCGAGTATGTTACCGCAGACCGTAACAAATCGTAAGCGCAAACGAACAACAAAGAGCTTTTTCCAAGGTTGGTGAGGGTGTGTAGTAACACCACCCTCTGCAAGTCAGGTGCATCATCGAAAGAATGCAGTATTATCAGGGGTTTTCACGATTTTTGAGGTGGTGAAAATAGGCAAAAAGTTGAGTCAAAATTTATGGCAAAAAACGAGAATTTACGTTCTGTTTTTGACTGGATTCAAATCCAGTTCAATACATTCGACTTTTCACTAGAAGAAATAGTTGAAGATATCTTATTTCTTGATACAGAGCTATTTATAATAGATAAAGGAAGTCTTAAATACTATGAATATGACTCTCAGATAAACTATGGTAATATCCGTATCTATTATGGGGATGAAGAAAATTCTTTCATGCTTGTCATGACAGGACAAGCTTTAGAATTCTATCGAGATATGGTTTTAACCCCAAAAGGACTTTCTGAACGACACTTCTTAGATAATCTATATTCCAATTATAAGTCATTTTCAGTAAGAAGAATTGATATCGCAATAGACGATTTTAACGAAGTCCCTTACTTCACTCCAAATCAGCTTGCTAAACTTTGTAAGAAAAATCGATTCCTATATGGTAAGAGCAACGTCTACACTACATACGGAGATGAGAAAACAGGGCAGACCTTATATTTAAGAAGGCCTTCTGATGATGAACGACTTAGAATTTATGATAAACGCTTAGAACAAGCTTCAAAGCTCGGTGTTAGCAAGAGATTTATCAAAAATTGGATAAGAACGGAGTTAGAACTACGTAAAGAGAAAGCTCACTACTTCATTCAAGAATGGCTAAAATCAGAAATAGATATTCTAAACTTTACAAAAGGATATTTAAAGGATAAAGTGAAGTTTTACACTGATAGTCAATTTTCAAAACCTCTTAGGTCTTGGGAAAAATTTCTAGGTGCATCAAAGCCGGTGACTATTATTGTGTCAAAACCAAAAACAGAACTTGAACAAAAATTAGAGTGGCTTGTCTTTAAAGGTTCTGGAGCCATTCTAAGAGCATATAAATTTCTCTATGAAAATGAATTACTATTTGAACTAGAGAAAGAGAACTTTGAAAAGTTAGAAACTTTGGAGTTTCCTCCAGAGCTAGCAAGTCAACTCATAGAAAGGGCAATATCCTTCAAAAGAGAAGACTTGATACCCACAATTAAAGAAAACATCAAAAGGAGAAATTAACTATGGCAAAAATGCTTTCACAAAATGATTGGGATTTCAATAATATTGGAACTAAATTTGAATTGGATGAGGTGCTTCCAAAATTTGAAACTGAAACAAGAGTCGATGAAAATGGCGAGATTATCAAAAATAGTGATGGAAGTGAAAAACGATTTAATACTCAAAATATTATTGGTTGGAAATATAATATCACTATCAAAGATGGACCATTTAAAAAGAAATCAACACAAGTATCTGTTGATAACCCTGAACCATTAGTCGATAATGATTATATTCAAGCAATGGATGAAGTTCCAGTTACATTTGAAAACCTTCGAGTTTCAATGATTAGCAAAACGATGTATTATAAGGCTGATGCTATTCACTTAGTAGACAAGAAACAAAAATAACTACTGAATTAAGGGGAGTTAGTCGCTCCCCTTAGTTTATAAAATAAATTAAGGAGAACCAATGATTAAAACAGTAACAAAAGATGATTTAATTGAACTTGGATTTAGTCCTGGTACTGCTAGAAAAATTATACATACTGGGAAAGTGCTATTAGTCAATCGTGGCTTTGCTATCTATAATAACAAACGAATCGGAACAATTCCTGCAACAATAGCTGAAGAACTACTAGGAATAGAATTACAGAAAGAAGCATAGTAAATGGCCGTTCGTAAAAGCAAAAATGGGACATGGATTGCTGATGTTTCTAGTGGAACGAACCCTATAACACTAATACAACGACGAATTGTTAGAAAAGGATTCAAAACCAAAAAAGAGGCTTTGGAAGCCGAGCGATACTTAAGAAGCGTAGAACTAAAAGAGAAAAATTTTGGCGCAAAAATAACAATAGATATGCTTTATCAATTGTTAAAAGAAGAGGATGAAATAAACAATAGAAAAAAGAGCTATATTGATACTCAAGAAAACAATTATAATAAACATATCAAAGACTATTTTTCAAAAGTCGATAATATAGATAAACTAACTTATGAAGATATATATCAGTTTAGGGAACATTTACGAGAAAAGAATGCTAAAAATTCTGAGAAAAAATTGAGTCCAAATACTATTAATAAAATCATTGTTCTATTAAAGAAAATACTAGATGTTGGATTAAGAAAAGGATATTACAAAGAACATCCAGTAGGTTTATTGAAAAAATTACCGATAGAAAAAAGAAAAATGCAATTTTGGACAGTTAAAGAATTTAAACATTTTCTTTCACTATTCAAGAACGACGAATATAATCTTGAACTACTATTTACAGTACTTTTCTTTACTGGCTTACGACTTGGAGAAGCACTCGCTCTTACTTGGAAAGATATAGAGTTTTCTACAAGTACAATACATGTTAGTAAGTCAATGTACGTGAATAAAGGTGAAGAACACATTAGTTCTACAAAAACTAAATCCGGTACTAGAAGAATCATTATTAATAAAAAGCTTATAGAAACACTAGAAGAATGGAAACAAGAACAGACAGAAAGACTAAGAGAATTTTCAACTGATACTGAAAAACTCCAAATCTTTCAGGATAGTCCAATCACTCTAACAAAAAATTCTATTGAAAAACAATATAAAAAGATTCTAGCTAGAGATAGTTCTTTAAAGAAAATAAGGATTCATGATTTTAGACACTCTCACGCTTCTCTTTTAATAAACCAAGGAGAAGACTACTTAATTGTAAAAGAGAGATTAGGACACGCTTCTATAACCACAACAATTGATACCTACTCCCACTTATACCCAAGTAAACAAAAAGATTTAGCAGATAAACTAGATAATCTATTATAAAAAGAACAGCCAAAATAAGTGCTGTTCTTTTTCTTATTAAAAATATTAAAAACTCAGTTCAACAAAAAAGGATATTTAGGCATGTAATATCCCCACGTAGTCCTTCCACGTTTCAAGATAGTTATCACGATTTAATTCAATTTGTCTTTGTGCAAATCGTATATCATAATCTGCTAAATCCAAATTTTCTATAATTTCACCTGTAAGAATACTAAACGTTCCAATCAACTCTTCATCATCATACATCCGCAGAATAGGATTGTTAGGATTTTTAGAAATATCTTCTTTGGTTACTTCTAAATTTGTAACACCAAACTCTTTAATCATGATTCCTTCCTCCTTTCACTTTCTT
>CALATC010000010.1 GCA_937891475.1 uncultured Granulicatella sp.
AACAAGGCCGTCAAAAGAAAGTTGTAACTTTCAAATACAAACGTCGTAAAGACTCTCACCGTAAACAAGGTCACCGTCAACCTTATACAAAAGTTGTGATTAACGCAATCAACGCTTAATTTTGACGATGATACGAGTAACGTTTCATAAAAAAGACCACAAATTAGTTTCTTTTGAAATGACAGGTCATGCTGGCTTTGGCGAGTATGGTGAAGACATTGTATGTGCAGGCGTTTCTGCATTAGCGATTACGACTGTCAATAGTATCGAGAAACTAGGAGGCTATCAACCGATTGTTGATGTTGATGAAGTCGAAGGTGGGTATTTATATGTCGAAGTTGTAGGAGATGTAACGAAAGTTCAAGCTCAAACAACACAAATTTTATTAAATAGTCTATTACTAGGGTTAGAAGGAATTCAAGAAGAATATCCTAACTATCTAACCGTTCAAGTTGATTAACCTATCAAGGAGGTGCACTCTCATGTTAAAAGTGAATTTACAATTATTCGCCCACAAAAAAGGGGGCGGTTCTACATCAAACGGACGTGACTCTCAATCAAAACGTTTAGGTGCTAAACGTGCTGATGGACAATTTGTTACAGGTGGTTCAATTTTATTCCGCCAACGTGGAACTAAAATCCATCCAGGTCACAATGTAGGAATCGGTGGAGATGACACATTATTCGCTAAAGTTGATGGCGTAGTACGTTTCGAACGTAAAGGCCGTGACAAAAAACAAGTATCTGTTTACCCAGTAGCAGCTGCTGAATAATATGGAATTTGCGGAGGCAGGACTTTGTCCTGTCTCTTATTTTTTATTTGAAAGGAGGAGTTTGATGGAACAGGAAAATAAAGAAATTCGTAGTTTTGAAAAATTATGGGAGGCTGTTCAAGTTCTCCAAAAAGTAATTGAGTATTCGTATGTTGAGGCGTTAGGAGAAACCTTGCAAAATATTGCCTCAGGAAATCAAGCGCAGCAAGTAGAGGGACAACCAGATGCAGCAACGATTGCACAATTAAATGAAGCTTATACAGACTTAGCGTTAGAAAGTTTTACAAAAGAACAAATTCGTCGCATGATTCAATATACGTTCTTGAAAGCTGCAAAGGAAGATGGTTTACAAACGAATCACCAAATGACACCTGATTCAATTGGTTTATTAGTGGCATTTATGGTGGAACGTTTAACAGAAAGCAAAGAAACACTAGAACTTGCTGATTTTGCTTGTGGAAGTGGGAATTTATTAAGTACCGTTCAACTCTTTTTACAAGAAAGTGGCAAAACAATTCATACGACCGCAATCGATAATGATGAAGTATTAGTGCATTTAGCGCTACAATCATTTGCTTTAGAAAGTTTAGAGGTACGAGTGATGTTGCAAGATGGATTAAGTGATTTATTAGTTGATCCAATCGATATTGCGTTATCCGACTTACCAGTAGGTTATTATCCAGTTGATGAACGTGCGAAAGAGTTTAAGACTCATGCAAAAGAAGGACATTCTTATGCACACCATTTATTCATTGAACAACATTTGAATTATTTAAAACCAGGCGGCTTTGGATTGATGATTGTGCCAACGAATTTATTTGAAACAGAAGAAAGTATGTCAT
>CALATC010000011.1 GCA_937891475.1 uncultured Granulicatella sp.
TTTTTGGAATGAATATTACGGTTCCTTTAACGGGTCTTGCGCATGGATGGGGAATTGTGTTAGGGATTATTGTGACGGTAATTGTCATTGCAAGTGTCGTGTTGTCACGTTTTATAAAAAAATAAAAGGTGTTGAATTTGAGTTTTTGTGTATAGTAGTACTAAGACGCCAGTAGCCCCTTACGGGTCTCTTGGCTAAAATTTGAGCCTGTAGTCTCAAATTTTCTTGTGATAGATTCTGTTGAATAGATTCTATCACTCGTACTACTATAAAAACTCATTTCCACTTGTTACGATAAGTATGAAATTCCGTTAAAATAACAGGCGTACAATCAGGTGTTTGAACTTGATTGTACGCCTTTGTTCTTTTAGGAATTATTTTGCTAAATCAATAGCTTTTTGAGTGTTGGCAAAGTGTAATTTAGCAACTTTTCTTAAACCGTCCATACCTTCTTGTTTTAAAATTTTACTAGCTAATTCATCTACTGAAGCGTTAGCCCCAGATAGTAGAGGATATCCATATTCTTTCGATAATGTTTTTAAGCCTTCTAAAAATGCATCTCTAGCAATCATCGATGCTGCAGCTACTGCAATATGATGGCTTTCACCTTTGGTTTTAAAATAGGTAATCGGTTTAAGTGGAGCAGATTGATCTCCTAAATAACGATAATAGTTCGATGGGGAACAAAATTCATCAATTAATACAGCTTGAAGCAAATCAGCATTGATTTGTTGGTATAATCTTTTGACGGCTTGATTATGAAGCAGAGCTTTCATTTCGTTTAGATTTTTGGTTTGTTGTACTTCATTGTATTTTTCAGGCCAAAGGGTAAGAAGTTTATAAGGAATTAATGCTTTTATTTTTGGAACGATTTCTTGAATTTGAGCATCTGTTAAATTTTTTGAATCTTTAACACCTAGTATTTGCAATTCTTTAATAAGATTTTCAGGAACAAAAGCACAAGCAACGGTTAATGGGCCAAAATAACTTCCTGTTCCAACTTCATCACTACCAATGACGCTCCAGTTTGAAAAGCCTTCTGGAAGTCCATTTGTTTCAACTTTGTTTTTTTTTGTACTTGTTGAAGCTGTTAAATCATGTTTTTGAACAAATGCATCCACATTAGTTCCTTGTAAAACCACTTTTCCAGAATGGTAAGCTGTAACCGTTAAAGAAGGAAGTTTTAATTGATAATGTGCATGAGGGGGGATTTGATGGATTGCATCTTGATAAATTTCACCCAATTGTTGGATTGTTTGTTCATCTAATAATAAAACGGTTGTTGCCATAAATAACCTCCAATGAATAAAAAGAGACTGAAAGGTCAGCCTCTTTTAAAACTATTTAATGTACCATTTGAATGACACAACATGATTGATGTCGATGTGTCTTTTTTGGACATTTGTCTAAATCATGATGTAAATTATCACAGACATGTTCTATCATTTCTGCAGTGATGTTTTGGTGTAAAATCACACCGTATTGTTGATTTAAATTATCAAAAATAACAAGAGATGGATTCATTTCGACCATCATTTCTTGTGCAATTTGCTGATCTTTTTCATATTCTTGATGAACGAGTTTACTTGCTTTATCTTCGTAGAACATTTTTTCATCAAGTCCAATGATTTGAATAATTTCCTGTAATAATTCAGGAGTGTATTCTTTATGAAGAAGATGTAGTTGTGTTTGCAATTCCATTAAAAAGGCTCTACCTAATTTTTTTCCTTGTAGAAGAGCAGCCTTATAAGATAGGGAAGCATCATAGATTTTTGTATAGATTTCGTTTCGTAAGTCAATATTCTTGTCATTTAACTGATTATTTTTCATATATTGTGTTACTGATTTAAAATTATGAAAAGGTATGAAATGAACATGTACTTTATATGGAGTTCGTTCAATAAATTTCATCACTTCTTGTTCACAATGATAACATTGTTTTCCAATAGGGTTAATAAATAAGTAACAGTCGAAAATTCTCTCAGTAGATAATGGACGAGTATGAATATGACTCAGTTCACTATTCTTCACTTCTAACTAGATCTCCTTTCGTTGATTTGTATTTTTATTGTATCAGAAAATTGAAAAAAAACGGAATAAAAAGCATTGAATTAGCTAATATTTTTAAAAGCTTGTAAAGCTCGTCTAATTTTACTAATTGGTTTTAAAGGTGTAATACCATGACGATTTAAAATTTCTAAGAAGACTTTCTTTCCTACTTCTAAATCTTCAACTTCCATTTCTATTTCATAATCTGTTTGACCTGCATAGTGACTTTCGTCTAATACAAGTAAACAGCCAGGACTTAACATTCCTTCTAATCGATGGGTTGTTAGAGTAGCAGTTGGAGAGATATTGGATAATTCAATTCCTTGTTCTTCAAGTGCTAGCTTAATACTAGTAGGAAGTAAGAAAATATCTTCTTCCACCCACCATTGTAATTGTTCTGTAGGTAACTCTTCTGTAATCTCAATAACTTCGCAGTCTGATTGAGGAAGTTTTAACGTGATTTCTCCTGTTTTTTGTCCTTCAATAAGACGAATACGTAGAGCAGAACGATTATTTTCTAATTGTTGGTGACAATCATAATATTGATTCGTTTGCGTAATATCTTTCGTGAAAATAGATTGAAATTCTTCTTTTAAAGCTTCATATTGCTCTTTTGTTAGAAGATTTTTATATTCTTTTTCTAAATGGGCCATGTTTTTACCTCTTTCTATTACAAAGCTTTTTCTACTTTAGCTTAAAATAATGTGAATTACAAATAATAACCATTGAAGAGTTTAAGAATATCAAAATTCTTTTAGAGTCAGTAAAAAATATGCTATGATAGGAGGGATGAGATTAAAGTAGGTGAGTAAATGGAAGAAAAATATTTACCAAATGTTGAAGATTGGGATGCTTTTTTAGCACCTTATAATCAAGCAATTGAAGAATTAAAAATTAAATTAAAAGGCATTCGCCTTCAATATCGCCAAAAAGGAAAACATGCACCGATTGAATTTATTACAGGTCGTGTGAAGACTCCGGAAAGTATTCGTGAAAAAATGCAAGTGAGAAAAATTTTGACCGAAGACTTTTTAGAAGGAGTTCAAGATATTGCTGGATTACGAATTATGTGTCAATTCGTAGAAGATATTTTTGAAGTTGTACGATTACTTCGTCAACGAAATGACTTTACAATTATTATTGAACGTGATTATATCCATCAAAAGAAAGCAAGTGGTTATCGTTCATACCATGTCGTTTTAGAATATCCTGTTCAAAGAATTGAAGGGGAAGAAAAAATTTTAGTTGAAATTCAAATTCGTACATTAGCGATGAATTTCTGGGCAACGATTGAACATTCTTTAAACTATAAGTATAAAGGAGAATTTCCAGAAATTATCCATGAACGTTTAGAAAGAGCAGCAGAAGCGGCCTTCTTATTAGATGAAGAAATGTCGCAAATTC
>CALATC010000012.1 GCA_937891475.1 uncultured Granulicatella sp.
ATTCTATCAATATTGGTCGTTTATGCCCTCAAGTGGTGTATTATGTTTATGCGTATGCACAATTAGTAAAACAAGGCGTACTTAAAATTGGTGAAGCTATGAATGTTGTCGTTCCAACAGGAAACTTCGGAAATATTTTAGCAGCATATTATGCAAAACAATTAGGTGTTCCAATCAAAACATTAGTCTGCGCTTCAAATGAAAATGATGTATTAGTAGACTTCTTCCATACAGGGACATACAATCGTCAAAGAAAATTCGAAGTAACAAGTTCACCAAGTATGGATATTTTAGTATCTAGTAACTTAGAACGATTAATTTTTGAAATGACTGGAAGCAATGCTGAAGAAACAAAAGCATTAATGGATTCATTAACGAATAATGGTCAGTATCATATCGAAAAAGACGTGTTAAACTCATATGAAGAGTTTTATGCTGCTCGTTCTAGTCAAGAAGAAACAGCCCAAACGATTGAATCTGTTTTATCAAAAGAAAACTATTTATTAGATCCACATACAGCTGTGGCTCAATGTGCTTATAATAAATATCAACAAGAAACAAAAGACAACACTCCTACAGTCATTGTCTCAACAGCAAGCCCATACAAATTCCCTCAAAGTGTTGTATCGGCTGTAAAAGAATCTGATGTTACCACTTTAAGTGATCAACAATTAATTGATGAAGTACGTCAATTAAGCGGAGTAGAAATTCCTCTAGCTGTTACGAGTGTATTGGAAGCAGAAATCCGACACACAAGAGTACTTGAAATTTCAGAAATGAAACAATCTGTTTATGACAGTTTAAATATTTAAAGTCAAAAAATACCAGCCATTTTCATTCATGGCTGGTATTTTTATTTAGTAAAATATCATTTTATTTAATTTTATGTTTGTTCATTTTTTCTGCAAAAATATTTGTCATAATTTCTCTTAATTCTTCTTTTTCCTTTTCAGGTAAAGGTCCTTCTTGTTTTGCTACTGCATAAAGTTCTGGATACTGTTTTGCAACTCTTGCTACAGTTCTTGTTGTTGCATGGGCTCTCACTAAAAATGGAATTTTCTTAATCCATTCACTTGGTACTAATTCAAGAATTTTTTTAGCCGCTTCTTTATCCGTAATGACAGAAGTTGTTAATCCCGCATTAATTTGTTTTTGTTCACGTTCGGTAAAATCTTTAATATCCATTATTATCCTCTTTTCTTCAGTAAATTTTATAGTTAATAGAATAAGTTCTTCAAAAAAATTTATATTATTGTTCTTTCAAAAATCCTTGTTGCTGAATTACTTCTAATAACGCTAATCTTTTTGGAGGTAATGTTTCCATTTTATCTGCCACTTGTTTGCTGAATCGATCCACTCGATGATTTGAATCTCTTGTATCGTAGTAACCTGTAATTTCTTCATCATACAATTCAATATCTTTTAATGGATTTTCCAGTACTTGATAGTGATTTTCCATATACATCACTTCTTTTGGTAAGCGTGGTTTTAATTGAGGTTCTTGATTTGGCCATCCTACTGCTAATCCAACTGCTGGGAATGTATATTCTGGTAATCCTAATAAATCGATAATTTGCTGAGCATCATTATGTAAACTTCCTAAAAATACAGTTCCCATTCCTAATGACTCTGCAGCTACTACCATATTTTGGGCAGCAATCGTTGCATCTGTTAATTCAGCAATAAAATAATCTGCTGTTCCTTGTAATTTGGCTGGTCTATCTTGCGCCTTCGTTAATTGAACATTACGATGATAATCTACTACAAATAAAAATAAATGCCCATTATTTTCAACATATGGTTGTTTTGAAATTGCAGCAAAGGCAGCTTTTAATGTTGGATCTGTAATACTAATAATCGAATAAGCTTGCATAAATTTACTCGTTGCAGTATGTCTTGCTACATCTACTAATAATTCCACTTCTTCTTTTGTTAATTCTTGCTCCTTAAACGCTCGAATGGAGCGGTGGTTTAATTGTGTTTGAATTGTTTCATTCATGATTTTTACTCCTCTATAAAAATAGTGGAGTCAGCAAACGACAAAAATTGTTTTTGCTCACTTCCACTATTTACATTATTTAAAATATTTTTTAGCAGTTTCAATCGCTTTTTCTTTAATCATTACTTCGCCATATTCTTGAACAACTTCCCAAGATACTCTAGAAAATTCACCAAATTCTCTTAAAAGAGCTACATCTGCAGTAAAATCTTCTCCTCCAAAAACATCTTGGTATACATGTAGAAAATAATAGTTACTATATCGATATAAAGATGATTTTTGAACATTATATGGATACATTTTTGCTAACTGAACAAAATCCTCAAATGAGTCAAAAAATACTGTACAATCCAGTGGCTCCAATATTTTTTCTTTTTCAACGGGCGCCTCTACTTTTTTCTCTTTTTTTGGTTTTCCCATTCGATGTCCTAAAGAATGTTGAATCGTATCGACTAAATTTCGAACGAACCGTTCGCTATCTGCTTCAATATCTTTTTTTTCAACATATTTAGTAACATATAATTCAATACCTTCTGGATTTGGCATCACTTGGAAACTCATACCTTCAGAATCTTCAAATTGATCAATGACATCCATTTCTACTAAAATACTATGGAAAAATTCTTCTATTTCTGTAGGATTAGCTAATAATTCTGAAACAGAAGTGCCACGTTCTTGTAAATCTTCATTTTCAATTCTTACTAAAATAGTATCATCATTTATACGTTCCATTTCCATAATATTCACCTCACTTACATTACAGTTAAAAATTCATTCATTATTTTTTAAGAATAGTACTATTGTAACGAATTTTCATAGAATGTAAAGTAATAACACCTTTTCTATCATTCGTATTAGCTCAATAATAACTCTACTAATTCTTCAGCAGTCACATTTCCAAAATATTTACGAACATCAATCGACTCAAACACTCTAGAAACTGCATCTCTTTGATATTCAATTCCTGTTAATTTTTCTTCTACGTCACTAATTTCTCCAAGTCCAAAGAAATCACCGTTAATTTTAATTTCTTTAATATGATTTTGCTCAACATTCAAGTGGAATTCAACTTGTCCTGCTGTTGTACGTTTAGATTGTGTTAACGCAAATTTTGGATTTTTCCCATAGTTCCAATCAGGATTATTAAAGTATGTCTTTCTCAACTCTTCAATTTTTTTCCAATCTTCTTCTGTTAGAACATATTCTTTAATGAGTGAAGTATCTTCCACTTCGAAAATATTTTTTAATAACACTTCTCTAAATTGTAAAATATCTAAATCTTGAAATTCTTCTGCCAAATAAGGCTTAATATTTGTGACACGTGAACGAACTGATTTAATTCCTTTTGATGCAATTTTATCAGCTTTTGGACGTAATAATTGCGGTAAAATCGTTACATCCACATCTAGCATCAATGTTCCATGAGCTGTTAAACGACCATTATTTGAGTACATTGCATTTCCTGAGAATTTCTTCCCATCAATGAGTAAATCATTTCTTCCTTGAAGTTCAGCGCCAGTTGCTCCCATTTTATGTAGCGCACGAATAACTGGTTGTGTGAATTTTCCAAAATCACGGAAACTATCTCCATCATCTTCTGTAATGAAGCAGAAACAAATATTTCCCATGTCATGATAAACAGCTCCACCACCAGAAAAACGACGAACTACTTGAACTCCTAATGAATCAACTCCATCTTGATTCACTTCTTCATAAGTATTTTGGTTTTTCCCAATAATAATCGCATTTTCGTTTACATAAAATAACAAAATCGGCTCATCTAATTTTTTCTCATTTAATAAGAAATATTCTATAGCCAAATTCGTTGTTGCATCATAGATTTCTTTCCCATTTCTTTGATTTTTTACATAATACATAACCTACCCTCATTTCTTATTTATTACAATTATTCTATCAAAAAAACGTTCTTAAAGAAAGTAAGCTACTTCTCTTAAGAACGTTCTATAGGATATCTGTTTTTCGTTTAAAAATATCTAATGTCCAACCTTGCTCTTCATGATAAATCAGTTGACCAAATAAATTATCTTTAATATACACATTTTCCATAACATGATAGCGATCTTCTGCTACATATAGCGGAATTGTATATTCTAGTAAGTCTTTTTTGATTCTTTCCGTTGAAAATACCATGCCGACTTTAAAATACGTCACTAATTCTTTTATCAATTCTACTGGCAAATCTATAGCATTTTTCTCTTGATTGAAAAATAATCGTCTATTTAAACGAGTCATTTCTTCGCTCATTTTGTTCGTCAATTGAGCAGCCAATTGTCGATAAAAATCATCCATCTTACGATAATACACTTTTGTAAATTCTTGCCCTAAATTTAAAAAGATAAAATTATTTTGTAATTTATAAAAAAACGGAGAATGCAAATGTGTATTCGCATGCGAAATATACAATAAGTCTGCAATTTCTTGAGGTGTTAATTGATGTAGAAATTCTAATGATTCAAAATCAATCCAATTATATTCTGTCGCACTATTTTGAATTTCTTCTAAAAAGGCAATAATCTTCTTCTCATCTTTTATATAATAAAATCCTGTATAATCATCATAAGTTGCTAATGGAGAACGTCCCTTTAATAATAATAAATTTTTAGGAACTTCGTTTTGTGTCAATACTGCTGGTTGAAAGTTCACTGAACTACTTAATACATGATTCGAAATCGAATCCAAATGTACATAAATTGATTGCATCACAAAACTCCTCCCTTATACTTATTCTACATTACTATTATAGGGGAAATATCCCTACTTATGTATATTTATTTCATTACAAATTCCATGTGAAAGCTTTTTCTTTGTAACAAAATTGAAATAAAGACAATCGAAGCCTTTACTATAAAACTTCAATTGTCTTTATCCTACATTTCTCTTAAACGTTTAATACGATTACTTGTTGCAGGATGTGTTGCAAACCAAGAATCTTTCTCTTCATTTCCCTTTTTAAAAGGATTAGCAATATATAATGCTGCACTTTGAGGATCAGCTTCTTCCATCGCTGGAGCTTGAGAGATTTTTTCAAGTGCTGAAATCAATCCTTGAGGATTTCTAGTAAATTCTACTGCTGTAGCATCTGCTAAATATTCACGATTTCTTGAAATGGCTAATTGTAAAATCGTAGACATAAATGGTCCTAATATCATTGCTAAAATAGAAATGACCATTAAAATCGCAGCAATTCCATTATCCTCATCTTTTGATCGTCTCGAAGAACGTCCCCAAAACATCATTCGACTTCCAAATTGGACTAAAATAGCAATTACTGCGCCAAGCGCAATCGCAATGGTTTGTAATCTTACATCATAATTTCGAATATGAGCAAATTCATGAGCTAAAACTCCTTCTAATTCCTCACGATTCAAACGTTGTAATAAACCTGTTGTTACAGCAACTGCTGCTTTTTCAGGAGAAATTCCAGTTGCAAATGCATTTGGAGAATCATCGTCAATCACAAATATTCTTGGTCTTGGAACTTTTGCAACCATCGCCATATCTTCCACAATATGCCACAATTGAGGTGCTTGTTCATATTCCGTCACTTCAGTCGCATGATTTAATCGCATCACAACATCTGTTGATTGACTAATCATCATCATTGTATACAATCCACCTGCAACTAGTGCAATAACCATTCCGGCAACAGCATTATCCATTACTGTATAACCTAATCCAATACCTACAAGTAGAAATAAAATTAGATATAATCCTACTACCAACCAAGTTTTTCTTTTATTGGCAGCAATTTGTTCATACATCATCGTCTTCACCTACGGTCAATTTTAGAATTGAACTTTTGGAACTGCACGCTCTTCCGCTGGAATTTCTAACATTTGTTCTTTTGTAAATCCACCAAAATTCGCAATAATATTATTTGGAATCATTTGAATTTTAATGTTATATTGTGCCACGCTTGAATTGTATAATTGACGTGAATAAGCAATTTTATTTTCTGTATTTGTTAATTCTTCTTGTAATTTAATAAAGTTTGTATTTGCTTTTAAATCAGGATAGCTTTCAGAAAGCGCAAAAATTGTTTTTAATGTTCCACTTAATTGATTTGAAACATCCATTTTTTCTTGAACTGAAGCATTGCTTCCCATATTTGTTAATTGATTTCTCATTGCAATCACTTGAGAAAGTGTTTCTTGTTCATGTTTTGCATAACCTTTAACAGTTTCTACAAGGTTCGGAATTAAATCATTTCTTCTTCCTAACTGAACATCAATTTGAGCTGCTGCTTCGCTAACCCAGTTTTTTAATTTTACTAAGCCATTATATGCAGATACAGCCCAGATAATGACTACTGCAATAATTCCTAAAATAATCCATAATGTCATATTGACACACTCCTTTATATTTTATACAGTTAATTGTAACAAATCGAATGAGTTTTGAAAACTTTTATCGATTAATTGAGCATATTTTATCATATTTAGTATTACTTACCTCATACTTTAGACCTATTTTTGGAGGAATCATGACACTCATTCAAAATCCTTATACCAAAACATTACTAGAACTTTCAACTCCTATCCATCATCATTGGACTATTGAAGACTTACCTGAAACTTATCTCCAATGGATTCAAAATGAAGGAGCAGGTTACTTTCTTCATTCGAAAATTGACACAATCGAACCGACTCGTTTCGGATTAGACTATACTCTCTTAAATGGTATTGCAGGATTAGAGCAAGGAAATTGGACGAGTGTATTGGATGACTGTTTTTCCCCTGAGAACACAGGACTACCTAATTACTTTATTCCCTTTTTTAAAGATGAATCTGTTTACTATTGTTTTGATTATCTTGAAAAAGGAAAAGAACCTAGCATTCGCCTCATAGATGTAGAAATGGATCAATGGTTAACAATTGCTTCTTCTTTTGAGGACTTAATCAATTCTCTAAAACTTCATGTTGAAATTGTTGAT
This sequence comes from uncultured Granulicatella sp., assembly GCA_937891475.1. The sequence continues at coordinate 6,954 of CALATC010000012.1, forward strand.
TTTGACCACCGTCATTGGATTACCAAAAATACTAGAACGCAACAATTGGGATTATTCCATCCTGAAAACTTTCAAAGCTTATTAGAAATTGAAGAGGAAGAAGATTTTAATAGCTATATTTACTGGCTTACTAAAGGTTTAGAGCAAAATGCTCCGATTTCTTCCACTGCACAAGAAGCACTCGATTTTTTACTTGAATATCGAAACCAAGAATTAGAAAACTCCCCAGCTTACAAATTGATTCAACACAAATCAACAAATAACTGATAGAAAAAAACAAGACTTACCATTCAGTAAGCCTTGTTTTTTTTGCTTTTCTCAATTTTATCCTAAGTAAATCCGATTTAATTTAGTATTATGATTCACTAAATTTAAACAGCTTATAAAATTCACCTTTTCGATCCATCAAGTCATCAAAAGAGCCATCTTCAACAATCCTCCCGTCTTTCATAAAAAGAATTCTATCGTATTTTTTCAAAATAAGCTCATTCAACTTATGCGTAACAACAAGAGCTGTTAAATCTTGAATTTTCAAAATTGAATTTTCAATCTCAGCAGTAACTTGATTATCCAAAGATGAGGTAGCTTCATCTAATAATAAAATTGGAGTTTTTCGAATTAAAGCACGTGCAATACTAAGTCTCTGTTTTTGCCCTCCAGATAGGTTTGATCCATTTTCTCCACACAAAGCTTGTAGACCTAAATCATTCTCTAATACATAACTGTCTAAACCAGACTGTTGTATAGCTTGTTTTATATCATGTTCAGTAAAGGATTGATTAAGGGTAATATTCGCTTTTAAAGTATCATCAAAAATATAAACATCTTGCTGGACAACTGTCATTAAATTATAAAGACTCTCCATTGAAATAGCTTGTAAATCTTCATTATCAATTGAGATATCTCCACTAGTTACATCATAAAAACGCAACAATAAATTAAGTAAAGTTGATTTTCCACTTCCTGACCTACCTACAATAGCAATTTTTTCTCCCTTTTTAATCTTCAAAGATAGATTAATAAAAATCCTTTCTTCAGCATTTGGATAAGAAAAATCAACATTTGAAAATGTAATTACTTCATCAAAATATTCTTTTGTTTTTCCCTTTTGAAATTCTGGTACATCGTATACCTTGAAAGCTTCTAGTGTTACCTGACCTTCACGGAATTTACTTATTCCCACACCAACCTCATTTAGTGGCATTACTACAAAATTAACTAATTGAACAATAGCTGTTACACTCCCAATAGAAATATAACCATTAAAAACAAGATACATTCCTCCTCCAAAGGCTACTAAAAAAACAATCATTCCTGAAAGCTGAGAAATAATATTAGCTAAAATATCAAATTTACCTTTTATAAAATATATCTCATCCAAGTTTTCACTTTCATGACTATAATCCTGATGAATAACCTCTTTCACATTAAAACTTTTAATGACTAGAAAGCCTGCTATAATATCTTTAACCTTAGCTAAATATTTCTGTTCTGCAATCATAACACTATTTTGAAGATGGGCTGACTTTTGTCCAATAAATCCTGAAATCATCATAGGAATAATGCTAGCAATGATAACTAATAAGGTCAAAAACC
>CALATC010000013.1 GCA_937891475.1 uncultured Granulicatella sp.
TAGGCGATTTCGCTATTGAACTAGATACAGTCGTAATTGGTGCCGGCCCTGGTGGGTATGTTGCTGCGATTCGTGCAGCGCAAGAAGGACAAAAAGTTGCGATTATTGAAAAAGAATATATTGGTGGTGTGTGTTTAAACGTTGGATGTATTCCATCTAAAGCATTAATTTCTGCAGGACATCATTATCAAGAAGCTCAACATTCTGAAGTTTTCGGAGTAACTGCTAAAGAAGTAGTATTAGATTTTGCGAAAACTCAAGAATGGAAAGATAACCAAGTAGTTAAAAAATTAACTTCTGGTATCGAATACTTATTAAAGAAAAATAAAGTTGAAATTATTCGTGGGGAAGCTTTCTTAGTAGATGACCACACATTACGTGTTGTGACAGAAGATTCTGCTCAAACATATTCATTCAACCATGCAATTGTTGCAACTGGTAGCCGTCCAATCGAAATTAAAGGCTTCAAATTTGGTGGACGTGTCATCGACTCAACTGGTGGTTTAGGATTAAAAGATGTTCCTAAAAAATTAGTTGTTATCGGTGGTGGAGTTATCGGTTCAGAATTAGGTGGAGCTTATGCTAACTTAGGTTCTGAAGTAACAATTTTAGAAGGTGCTCCAAGCATTCTTTCTATGTTTGATAAAGATATGGTGAAATTAGTTGAAGATGATTTCGCTAAAAAAGGTGTTACAGTTATTACTTCTGCAATGGCTAAAGAAGCTGTTGATAATGGAGATAGCGTAACCGTTAAATTCGAAGTAGATGGTAAAGAACAATCAATTGTTGCTGATTACGTAATGGTTGCTGTAGGACGCCGTCCAAACACTGATGAATTAGGATTAGACGTTGTAGGTGTTGAAATGACTGAACGTGGTTTAGTAAAAGTAGACAACCAAGGACGTACAAATATTAAAAACATTTTTGCAATCGGGGATATCGTTCCTGGTGCAGCATTAGCTCATAAAGCAAGTTACGAAGGAAAAGTTGCTGCTGAAGCAATTTCAGGTAAACCAGTTGCTGTTGACTATCGTGCAATGCCAGCTGTTGCCTTCACTGATCCAGAATTAGCTTCTGTTGGTTATACTCAACAACAAGCTAAAGATGCTGGATTAAAAGTGAAAGCTTCTAAATTCCCTCTAGCAGGAAATGGTCGTGCTATTTCATTAAATGCAACAGAAGGTTTTGTTCGTTTAATTACAACAAAAGATGACAACGTAATCGTTGGTGCACAAGTTGCAGGCGTTGGTGCAAGTGACTTAATCGCTGAATTAGGTTTAGCTGTTGAAGCTGGTATGAATGCAGAAGATATCGCATTAACAATCCACTCACATCCATCATTAGCTGAAGTAATTATGGATACAGCTGAATTAGCATTAGGTATGCCAATTCATATTTAATAAACATTACGTTTGGAAGACCGAGATTTCTCGGTCTTTTTTGTGTTTCTAGAACATTTTGAGTTGCGTAACATTCCTAATAGGTATAAAATAGAAAGTACTTTTTAAAGAAGGAGAGATGGCATGGAAGAAATTATAGATCAGAAGTTTAATAAAACGGAATTAAGAATGAATATTTTTCATATTGTATGGCCTGTTTTTATTGAAGTGTTATTAGGCTCTTTATTCGGAATGGTCGATATGATGATGGTAGGTCGTATTTCAGAACATGCAGCTCAAGCAGTATCTGCTGTTGGAATGACGAACCAACCCGTTTTCTTAGGATTGAGTTTTGTACAAGCATTAAATGTTGGGGGAACAGCCATCATTGCTCGTTATTATGGAGCGAAGAAATATAAAAATATTAGTCTAGTATTAAAACACGTCATGTTACTAGCAATGCTAGGATTCGTGCTTCCTATTTCAGTGTTAATGATTGTATTAGCTCCCTATATATTATCCTTTTTAGGGGCAGATTCTTCTGTTATTGAAGTTGGGTCAGGATATTTTAGAGTGATTATGCTAGGATTTATTTTTCAATCATTTTCATTTACGATGACTGCCGCTTTGCGTGGAATTGGTGAAACAAAAATTCCGATGCGTAATAATTTAATTGCGAATAGTTTGAATGTACTTGGGAATGCTGTATTAATTTATGGTTTATTTGGTTTTCCAGTGCTTGGAGTAACTGGAGCAGCGATTTCAACAGCATTAAGTAATGTCATTGCGATGTCGTTAAATTTGCGGTATGTGTTATCTAAAAAGAGTGTTTTATATTTAGATTTTAAGGAAAAATTTGAATTTCGTTTTGAAATGATGAAAGATTTAATCCGAATTGGATTACCGACAGCTTTAGAACAATTAGCATTAAGAGTGGGGATTATTTCATTTTTAAATATTGTTTCAGGATTAGGGACAAATGTTTATGCGGCCCATCAAATCTCATTGAATATTTTAAATCTAACTTATTCACCTGCCCAAGCTTTTGGGATTACAGCTTCCACTTTAATGGGACAATCTTTAGGAGCGAAAAATGAACAATTGGCAAGGATGTATACAAGAATGTGTCAACGAATTGGTTTTGTGATTGCCATCGGGATGTCACTATTTATCTTTTTCGGTTCGAAAACTTTAGCAGAATTTTACTCCACAGACACTGAAATTATTCGAAATACAATGATTGCCTTAACAATTGTAGCATTTGTTCAACCGTTCCAAAGTCATCAATTAATTACTTCTGGTGCACTAAGAGGAGCAGGGGATACTGTTTGGCCTTTGATTGCCATTTTTGTAGGGTCAGTGCTAATTCGAGTTAGTTTGGGCTATGTATTTGTTAATATATTTTACCTAGGTCTAGCAGGAGCTTGGTATGCGGTATTCATTGATCAATTTATTCGTTGGCTTATTATCTTGTTCCGATTTAAGTCAGGAAAATGGAAGAATATTCGTATTAACTTAGAATAGTAGAAGCAAGAATAAGCCTTTTTATTTTAACGAAAAAGGTGTATACTAAACAGTGTACTTTTTTGAGGAGGGACTTATTTGGCAAATTATAGTTATCCATTAGACTTGGATTGGACTCACCAAGAAATGTCAACGGTCATTGCATTATGGAATGCCGTAGAAGATGCTTATGAACGTGGAATTGAAACTGAAGTATTTATCAAACGATATAAAGATTTCAAAACTATTGTAAAAAGTATCGGCGAGGAAAAGAGACTTGGTAAAGAATTTGAATCGGTTTCTGGATATAGTTTATATCGCGTGGTTCAAATGAGTAAAAATACTTCAAAAAGAATTAAAATGGAACAATAGAAAGGATGTTAGTTATGGATTTATTTGCAACACATTTATTAGTCAACGATTGGATTATGGAGGCTGGAAATAAAATTCGTCATAGCTTTGGTGAATCAATTACAGTTGATACAAAAACTAGTCGTAATGACTTAGTAACGAATGTTGATAAAGAAATCGAACAATTTTTAATTTCAAAAATTCGTGAACAATTCCCAACACATAAAATTATGGGAGAAGAAGGATTCGGTGACGAATTAACTTCAATGGACGGATATGTATGGTTAATCGATCCAATCGATGGCACATTAAACTTTGTAAAACGTCAAGAAGATTTTGGGATTATGGTTGCCTTATATAAAGATGGCGTTGGTTTATTAGGTTACATTTATGATGTTATGCGTGACCGCTTTGTTTATGGGATTAAAGACTACGGTGCTTATTGCAATGGACGTCGTTTATCTAAGCCAGAAGTTCATAGTATCGGTGATAGCTCTATTAACGTAAACGGATTTATGTTATTAGAAGCAAATGAAAAAGAAGCAGCAATGATTCGTAAAGCAATGGTCACTCGTACTTATGGAGCTTCTTCAATTGAACATATCCAAGTAGTATTAGGAAAATCTGTTGCTTATGTTTCAACATTATTAGCACCATGGGATATTGCTGCTGGTATGGTAATTGCGAAAGAATTAGATTTACACTACAGTACAGTAGATGGAAAAGAAGTTGACTTCTTAGTACCAAATAAAAAGACTACAGGAGTTATCTGTTCGAAAGATATTGCAGAAGAAATTATTGCAGCGTTTAAATAATAATAAACGAGTCGTAAGAACTTACGGCTCTTTTTTATAAGGAGAATTTATGAATATAGCAGTTTATTGTGCCGCTAATCAACGTAGTTGTTCAACTTTCGGTGAGAGAACAGAAGAACTAGGGAAGTGGATGGCGAAGAAGAATCACACACTTGTTTACGGTGGTGGAAATACTGGCTTAATGGGAGTGATTGCAACTTCTGTTATGAAATCGGGTGGACAAGTCATTGGTGTCATGCCACAATTTTTTGTGGATCGTGAAATCGCAAAAGAAGATATCACCAAACTTCATATTGTTGAAACGATGTCAGAACGTAAAAATAAAATGATTGAATTAAGTGAAGTATATATTGCACTTCCGGGAGGTCCAGGAACACTCGAAGAAATTGCAGAAGTCGTTTCATGGGTAAGAGTTGGTCAAACAAATGGAATTTGTATTTTTTATAATATAGAAGGGTATTATGACCATCTAGAAGCATTTTTTAATCATATGGTAACGACAAAACTACTAAGCGAAGAAGATAGAAGTCAAATACATTTTGCAAAGTCTATTGAAGAAATTGAAAAATTAATCGAAAACTACGAAAAGCGTTAGAGGAGAATCTGACGCTTTTTAATATTTGGTAAAACTATTTAAATGATCAGTTTTCTGAATAGTATTGGGGTTATAATAGTGAGAGAAGGAGAGTTATAGAGGTGAAAAATGGGGAGGGGATTCAATGATTAGAAAAAGTATGATTCTTATCTTGTTAGTAGTTGCCTGTATTTTTGCGTTTAATCATTTTGTGGTGAACAATAGAAATGAGCTTTCTGAATTAGGGACTCCTGCGAAAAATATAATACTTGAGTATAAAAGTGAGAGAGGATTTGGAAACGACCGATTTGATATTTACTCCTTTTCTTTAGAGGGTGAAGTTAACTTTAATAATGATGATGGTAATCTTGAAGAGATTTATCAAAAAGAATTTAGAAATATCTTAAATACAGAAAGTAAAAAGAATCAATTATTAAAAGAAAAACAAAATCAAATAGAGAATTTGTTAAAGGAGAAACGTTTTATTTATAAATACGTTGTCCTAAAAGGTACTAAAAAATTTTATTTGTATGATAGGGTATCAAACAAAGGATATTGTTTCATATTAACAATTTGATTTTTGTCGTATAATGATTAAAGTAATTTTAAATAAAGGAGATTGTAAAGTGAGATACATCCTTTTACTACGTGGAATTAATGTTGGTGGTAAGAATAAAGTAGTAATGAGTGAATTGAAAGTATTATTAGAAAGTTTGAACTTTGAAAATGTTCAATCATATATTAATAGTGGAAATTTATTTTTTAGTAGTATGGATACACTTGATACTTGTATTTGCAAAATCAAAGATTTGCTAGAAAGACATTATGATTTCTCAATTCCTTTTGCTTTACTGACGAAAGAAGAATATTTAAAAGAAAAAGAAAACTTACCAGAGTGGTGGAATGAAGAGTTGGCTAGAAGAGATGTATTATTCTTTTCTTATCAGTTAGATAAAAGCTCGATACTAGAGTTTCTTAATAAAGCAAACTTTCATAATGAGATAGTCCATATAGGAAATCATGCTGTATTTTGGGGGAAATTTGATGAAGCAGAGTATTTAAAGACAACTTACCATAAACAGTTATTAAAGCAAAACTTTTATAAAATGATTACGATTAGAAATGGGAACACTTTTGAAAAAATAGCTCAAATTTTAGAAACTGAAAAATAGTTCTAATTTTCATTGCAATTGGCATAAACGCTAGTTTTTGTTATAATTAGAAAGTGAGTTTAAGGACAGGAGGATGGCAATGGAAATTGAAAAGACAACTCAGATGAATTTGTTGTTAGAATTTTATGGCAAACTTTTGACTGAAAAACAACTAGGATATATGGAATTATATTACGGGGAAGATTATTCTCTTGGAGAAATTGCAGAAGAATTCGAGGTTAGTCGACAAGCCGTATATGATAATATTCGACGATCTGCTCAATTATTAGAAGATTACGAACAGGAACTACATTTAGTGAATGATTTTTATAAAAGACAAGCTATCTATGATGGAATTGAACAGCATATCAAAGAACATTATCCAAATGATCATCAATTGCAACAATTGATGACAGACTTACAAGAAATGAATAAATAGCCTGATTGAGGAGTGAGAAAATGGCATTTGAAGGATTATCAGATCGCTTGCAAAATGCGATGGGTTCGGTAACAAAAAAAGGAAAAATTACCGAAGCTGATTTAAAACAAATGATGCGTGAAGTTCGTTTAGCGTTATTAGAAGCAGACGTTAACTTCAAAGTTGTAAAAGATTTTGTACGAAAAGTAAATGAACGTGCATTAGGTTCTAATGTATTAGAAGCTTTATCTCCAGCACAACAAGTTGTAAAAATTGTTAATGAAGAATTAACCGAATTAATGGGGGGAGAACAAGCTCCATTCCAATTTTCACCTAAGCCACCTACTGTTGTGATGATGGTTGGTTTACAAGGGGCAGGTAAAACAACAACTGCTGGTAAATTAGCTTCATTCTTAGCAAAACATGAAAACAAACGTCCATTATTAGTAGCTGCCGACGTATACCGTCCAGCCGCTATTGATCAATTACAAACGTTAGGAAAACAATTAAATTATCCAGTATTTTCATTAGGAACTGATGTTAATCCTGTTGAGATTGCTAGACAAGCAATTGAACGAGCAACGATTGAAGGTCGTGATTTAGTCATCATCGATACGGCAGGTCGTTTACATATCGATGAAGCTTTAATGGAAGAATTACAAAACATTAAAGCTGTTGCGAATCCAAATGAAATCTTATTAGTTGTCGATGCAATGACAGGGCAAGATGCTGTGAATGTTGCTGAAACATTTAATGAACGTTTAGATATTACTGGGGTTATTTTAACAAAATTAGATGGGGACACTCGTGGTGGTGCGGCTTTATCGATTCGTTCTGTAACAGGAAAACCAATTAAATTCTCTGGTCGTGGAGAAAAATTAGAAGATTTCGAAATTTTTTACCCTGAACGTATGGCTTCTCGTATTCTTGGTATGGGCGATATCATGACTTTAATTGAAAAAGCTCAACAAGATTTTGATGAAGCAAAAGCTCAAGAAATGGCAGATAAAATTAAAGCTAATACATTTGACTTTAATGATTTTATCGACCAATTAGATCAAGTGAATAAAATGGGACCTTTGGAAGATATCTTAAAAATGATTCCAGGGTTAAATAAAATTCCAGGATTAAATGATTTAAAAGTGGATCCAAAAGATACAGCACGTATGAAAGCTATTGTCTTATCAATGACACCAGCAGAACGTGAAAATCCAGATATTTTATCTCAAGCAAGACGTAAAAGAATTGCAGCAGGTTCAGCTCGTCCATTGGCAGAAGTAAACCGTTTGATTAAACAATTTAATGAATCTAAAAAAATGATGAATCAAATGTCAAATGGAAATATGCAAGCAATGGAATCGATGATGGGACAATTGGGCATGGGTGGAGGCCGTAATAAATTAGGTCAAATTGCTATGCAACAATATGCTCGTCGTCAAAAACAAAATAAATTGAAAAAATTAAAGAAAAAACGTTAATAAATAGAAGGAGAGTTTGCAATGTCAAAACAAGTATTATTCATTAATGGTTCATTAAGAAAAGAATCTTTTAACCAAACTATTATTGATTATGTACAAGAAAAACTGGTTGAAAAAGGATACCAAACAAAACAAATTAGTTTTAAAGATGTACCATTTTTCAGTCAAGATATTGAATTTCCCGCTCCTGCTATTGTAGAAGAGTATCGTGGAGATTTTGAAGCGTCTCAAGCTGTTTGGATTGTATCTCCTGAATATAACGGAAGTTTACCAGGAAGTTTAAAAAATGGTTTAGACTGGATGTCTCGTTCATTAGATATTACTTCTTATGCACCTCCGGCTTACATTGATAGCAAATTAATTGCGTTCAGTAGTGCAGCAGGACATTCTGGTGGAGCAAATGTTTTACGTGCTCTAACAGAATTAGCTACTAAAATGCGTATGACGCCACTAGAAAAAACAGTGGGACTTCATATTGAATCAGGATTCCAAACAGGTGTTTTAATTCTAACAGATGAAGATAAATCTGAATTAGATAAACAAGTGGAATTATTAGTGGAAGCATTAGAAAAATAACGATTGAATGAATAGAAACGACCAGGCTTTTGTCTGGTCGTTTTTCTTTGTACCTGAAATAGTTTTCAGTGGCTTTTTATAAATGAATTATGGTAAGATATTTGGCTATGGATTTTTAGTGAAATGTATAGCAATAATTTGAAAGGATGTAACACGAATGAATAATGAAAAATGGCATGTATTGCCAGCAGTAATTGCGACAGCAATTATGAGTTTCTGTGGTGTATTAATTGAAACGGCAATGAATGTAACATTTCCGACATTAATGCAAGAATTTCAGACAACTTCATCTGGAATTCAATGGGTTACAACAGGTTATTTATTAGCCATTGCGATTGTTGTTCCTATTTCTGCGTATTTAGTGCGTAATTTTACAACAAGACAATTATTTTTAGCTTCGAATTTAATTTTTATTATAGGAGTTTTAATCAATTGTATTTCTCCAAATTTAATCATGCTATTATTTGGAAGATTTTTACAAGGGGTTGGTACTGGAATTGCGTTACCATTAATGTTCCATATTGTATTAACTCAAGTACCAATTGAACAGCATGGTACAGTCATTGGATTAGGTTCTATGACAACTGCTTTAGCTCCACCTATTGGACCAACTTTTGGTGGATTAGTTTCAGCAGCTTTAGGATGGAGATTTATTTATTGGATTTTAATTCCGTGTTTGATCATTTCTTTAGTGATTGGTTTATGGGCGATTCCAAAAGAGAAAAGTATTCAAAAAGCACCATTTAATCTGCTAGCATTTTTCTTCTTAGCGAATTGTTTAGCTAGTTTATTAATGGCAATTGAACATTTATCTCTTGTATGGCTATTAAGTGCAGTAGTAACGGGTGGATTATTTGAATATTTCAATCGTAAAAATGCTTTATTGTCTTTTGCACCATTTAAAAATCATACCTTTAATGGAATGTTATATGTAGTGTTAGCTTTCCAAGCAACGGTATTAGGTTTATCATTTGTTTATCCGAATTATTTACAATTAGGTTTAAATCAAAGTGCGACAACTGCAGGACTATTTATGTTCCCAGGTGCAGCAATGGTTGCTTTATTGGCTCCTGTTTCAGGTAAATGGTTTGATGTTAAAGGTCCTTTGAAGCCTTTATTAACAGGTTTAATTTTGGCGAGTATTGGTGGAGTATTGATTAGCATCTTCTTTGAACATTTAGCGATTCTTCCATTATTAGCATTGAATATTATTTTAATGAGTGGAAATGGTTTTGTGATGGGAAGTAATGTAACATTTTGTTTAATGCAATTAGACAAGGATGTTCAGGCGGATGGTAATAGTATCGTCAATACTTTACAGCAGTTTACTGGGGCTATTTCTACAACAGTCGTGGCAAGAATTTTTTCTGCAAATATGGATCGATTACCATTTGCTGGAAAATATAGTTTAATGTTTATTACAAGTTTAATTTTATTAGCTTTAGTAATCTTTGTTGTTCAATATAAGAAGACAAGAAAACCTAGCGAAATTTAACAAAGGACAA
>CALATC010000014.1 GCA_937891475.1 uncultured Granulicatella sp.
ATGGATTTGTTGGATATGCTTCTAGTAAGTATCAAGATGCAGCTAATAAAGAAAATAATAAGTTATTAGGTGATGACTTCATTATCAAGAAAGTTTCTAACGGAAGATTCACTAATCTTGAAGATTGGAAGAAAGAGTACTTTAAAGAAGTGAAAGCAAAAGGTGAAAAAGGATTTACTGCCATTGAGATTGATGGTAAACAAATTACCAATTATGCTGAACTAAAAGTCTTATTTGATAAAGCGGTTGAGGCTGACCTAGCAGCTGGAGGAACAACTAAAACTGTAGAACTTAAATCAAAAGTCTTTAAAGCACTTCTTAAGAATACAGATGGATTCTCAGGACAATTATTCAATCCTTAGAATCAACGAAAAGACCCTTCGGGGTCTTTTTGTTTTTTACACTTCCAATTTCCATTGTTTGCCCCAAAATTGGATTTTTGGTATACTACAGAAAGCAACGTGGTTGCTAAATTTAAGAAAAGGAGTCGAGTAAATGAAAATTGCGATCGTAACGGATAGTACTGTGTATTTGACACCAGAAGAACGCCGTGAGTGGAATATTCATGTATTGCCACTATCAGTTATTTTTGGACAAGAAAGTTATCGTGAAGAACAAGATTTGACAACTGCCGATTTCTATGAAAAAGTAAAAAATTCAGAGGTATTCCCAACGAGTTCACAACCAGCAGTTGGTGAAACAATTGAATTATTCCGTGAATTATCCCATCATTATGATGCTATTATTCCAATTCTTTTATCCAGTGGGATTAGCGGAACTTATCAAACAGTTGTGACAGTTGCTGAAGAATTACAAGATGAAGTGTTGATTTATCCAATCGATTCAGGAATTAGCTGTGCACCTCAAGCTCGTGCAGTTCGTCTTGCTGCAATGATGGCAAAAGATGAACAATATACAGCTAAAGAAATTGTAGCTTGTGTTCAACAATTAGTAGACCGTACAACAGCTTACTTCATCGTAGATGATTTGAACAATCTTCAAAGAGGTGGACGTTTATCAGCAGGTGCTGCATTAGTAGGTTCTATGTTGAAAATTAAACCAATTTTAACATTTGAAGATAAGAAAATTGTGGCATTGGAAAAAATTCGTACGCAACAAAAAGCGATGAAGCGAATTGAACAATTATTTGAAGAAGCTACTCAAACAACAGATGGAGATGGATACGAATTAGTGATTATTCATGCGAATGCTCCAGAAGCAGGAGAAGCATGGCGTGCTCAAATTCAAGAGAAATATCCAAAATTAAGAACATCTCTAGCATATTTTGGTCCAGTTATTGGAACTCACTTAGGGCAAGGAGCTTTAGGATGTTCATGGGATATTGTTATTGAGAAAAATTTAGAAAATATTGAAGCTTAAACTCATAGGATGGAAATAGAATGATGAATTCTATTTTCATCTTTTTTGTTTGTAAAAAATTTCCAAATAAAAAATATTTTCCGATATTTTTTTCGTATATATAGTTGAGGTGGTTTGGATGAAAATTGCTCGAGATTCAAATGGAGAATTAGTATATGCGTATAAAGGAATTGAATTAGATAAGTCAGAATATTATGCTTGTCCGACGTGTGGAGAACCTGTACAAATTTGCCAAAAGAAAAATGGAGAATATTTTTTTAGACATGTAACTCAAGCAAGGCATGATGGAGAGACGGAAGCTCATCAAAAAGGAAAAGAAGAATTACAAGAAAGCCTCGTGAAACAAGGATTTTCAGCAGAATTAGAACGATATGAAGCGTTAATTGGACAAATTCCGGATCTCACCATTGAAGTAGGTGAAAAAGAATGGGTGTTGGAATATCAATGTAGTGTCATTCCAATAAAAGAAATGATGACTCGAACAAAGGCATTAGAAAGTTTGGGGAGAGGTGTATCGTGGATTCTGGGGAAGAAGTTTTTACAAAAAAACTTATGTGAGATGACTTTGTATTGCGTTCGATATCATCCCAAATTAGGCAATTATGTGTGCTTCTATACGGATAAGCAATGGATCATTCATCATCATCTGATGTTACACTTTCAAAAAAGGAAGTATCTGTTTCATGAGAGTCGATGTGACTTAGATAAGCTAGATTGGAAAAAGGTGTTTCAAATTTTTGAAGAGTCGGAACACATCAAAATTTCTCAAGAGGCAAGTAAAGAGCAGTCATGGACAAAAGAAGAGTGGCAAGCGTTTGTTTTAAGTCCCCAAAAAGAAAATCGACAATTTCTAGAAGCACTCTATCATCATCAGTGGACATTTGATCAACTAGACGTCTGCCGTAGTTACCCAAAATATTCTTGGAGTATGAAAACAACTAATATCATTTGGCAAGGATACTTATGGATGGGGATTGATAGGCTAAAAATGAATCAGATTTTTTCTATTCAGCAGTGTTATGAGTATATGCAAAAATTATTTGCACAAAAGAAAATTCGATTTTCTTTGTGTTATGAGCAAGAGAAAGTTTGTAAGTGTGAGATAGAACGATTTTTGAGGAGGATTCTGGAAGAAACAAATTGTTTGTCTCGATTACCAGACGGAAGGTGGAAGAAAATAAAAAAACTAGCAAGAGAAGGAGAGTTCTCTTGCTAGTAATAAATTAAGCTTTAAATTGTTGATGAATTTTTTTGAAAATTGGATATAAAATTGGAACAGTAATGACTGTGAAAGCAGCTGAACCAAATGTTCCTAAAATTTTAGTGAAAGCTGCAATGAATGCAGGAGTAAATGCTAGTCCACCCATAATCATTCCACGAAGGAAAGTGTATTTGACTAAGTTTAAAATAATTTTAATGACAGCAGCTAAAATACCGATTCCGATAATGTTTACAGCTTTGTCTTTTTGGTGAAGTGTTTTTTCATAAACAAGGTGGATTCCCCAGCATACGATAAGAGACTCTAAAATTGTAATCCAAACTTCAGCGGCATATCCATTTAAAATATCGAAAATACCTAATCCTAAAGTAGCAGCAATTGCTCCTTTTTTACTGCCGAATACTAAGCAGCCAACAACGACTAGGGCATTTCCAAAGTGGACGAATTGGTGTCCTAATGGAATTCTAAATAATTGAACTCCTAAGAAAATTAAAGCCGCAAATAATGCGATTTGTGTTAATTCACGTAATGAATAATGTTTCATGTATAATTCCTACTTTCTATGAATGAAATAATTGTGTGAGAAGATGCAATTGTGGTTCGAAAGCAACTCCGTATTGTAAATCTTTTTCTTGAGCAATCGTTTCTTGAAGAGTAGCATCAAGAAAGGTTGTAGCAAGTGTTAAAGCTTTTTCTAAAGAAAAACCTTGTAAAATACAAGCACTTAGAATAGCTGAAACAATATCTCCAGTTCCAAAAAAATGATGCGGATAATGAGGAGTAAAAGCTGTTGCAAATTGTTCTGTAGTAGCATCATAACTTAATAATCCTATGGAACCAAGTGTTGTTTGAATGCCCGTTAGGACAACTTTTTTACATCCTAAATCGGCTAACTCCCTAGCAAGTTTCTGATAGGCTTCTACTGGTTGAATTCCTTCTAAATACTCTGTTTGAGTTAATAATGCAGCTTCAGTCAGATTTGGGAGAATGATATCCGCTTTGGAGCAAACGCTTCTCATTTGTTGGATATATTCTTCAGTAAAGCTACTATATAACTTTCCGTGATCACCCATAATTGGGTCGACAATCAGTAGAGCATCTGAATTTTGAGTAATATGATAGTCTAATAAGACCTTCAATTGTTCCATTTGTCTGCAATATCCAATAAATAGTGCATCTGTTTTTAAGTTTAATGCTTTCCATTGTTCTAAACTTTGCTTTGTAAAGTCTAGTAGTTCTTGGATAGCAATTTGCCCAAATCCTCCTGTATGAGAGGATAGTAAAATGGTTGGTAAAAGTATCGTCTCAATCTGGCAACAAGCCATAATCGGAATGGCTGGAGTCAGTGCTACTTTTCCAATTCCGGATAAATCATTGGCCAATATAATACGTTTTTGTACCACGAAAGCACCTCCTATTTTTAGAAGTTGAACTCATTGTAATTCAGGATGGGATAAGGTACAATATTTTCCGAGAAGAATTGTACCGGTACAGATAGCGAGGTGTGTCATGTTTAAATATCAAGAAGTGAGTCTGGAAATTCGTCAGCAAATCGAAGAAGGCATTTATAAAAAAGGAGATCGACTTTCTTCGATTCGTGAAATGATTCAACAGTATCATTGTAATAAAGACACGATTTTAAAAGCTTTACATCTCTTAAAGGAAGAAAGTTTAATCTATCCAGTTGAAAAGAGTGGGTATTATGTATTGAAAAATCGAGTCCCTGTTCGAAACACGACAAAAATTGGATTGCCAAATCCGATGCAATTTCCGATTGAAGATTTTAGAAAATGTTTGAATGAGTCAGTCATGGCAAGTTATGAAGGAATTAATAGCCAGAAAGAATCCATCCGAGGAGACCGTGAATTAATTGAAGCGATGGTGCCTTTATTAGAAAGTTACGGGGTATATGCAAAGGAAGGGCAATTATCGATTACAACGGGAACGCAACAAGCCTTATATATTTTACTCCAACTGATTGGAACAGGCGGATTGTTATTAGAACAACCAACGTATAGTCGTATGAATCAATTAGTGAAGGAGTTAGGAATTCCCTATCAACTCATTGAACGAGAACAGACACAAGACACCATTTCATTAGAAAAGTTAGAACAAATTTTTCAAAGTGGTACCATTCGTTATTTTTATACGATTTCTAGATTTCATAATCCGCTTGGGATGAGTTATCCGGATAGTGTTAAAAAGAAAATTGTGGAATTAGCAGAAAAATATCAAGTCTATATTATTGAAGACGATTATATGGCGGATTATGAACGAGGAACTGCAACGCCTTTGCATTATTTTGATACAAATGAGAGAGTCATCTATGTAAAATCTTTTTCATCAATTTTATTTTCTGCTTTTAAAATGGGAATCGTCGTTTTGCCAAACGCCTTAATAAAGGAATTCGAGAAGAGAAAACAATTATTAGATTTTGATTCAAATTTACTCATGCAAAAAACATTAGCGTTATTTATTCAAAATGGATTATTCGAAAAACATCGACAAAAGATGGTGGCACACTATCACGAGAAGTCCCAACAATTTAGACAGTTATTAGAACAGTCAACGTTAGAAAACATACATTTACATGGAACACAATTGTTATTAGAAAATCGTCAATTATCACTTCTAAAAGAACAGCTATATGCTGAAATAACAATTGACACATTAGAAGAAGCCTATATTGAAGAAATAACACCGCAAATTTTTTCATTAGATGTCTATGCTTTATCGATGGGAGAAATGCAAGACTTAATACACATACTAGAAGAGAGGGGGAAGTAGATGAATAAGGAAGAGATTTTAAAACATTATTATGGGTACGATAGTTTCAGACCTGCACAAGGAGAAATCATTGAAACAATTTTATCCAAAAGAGATGTCTTAGCGATTATGCCAACTTCTGCAGGGAAGTCGATTTGTTTCCAAGTACCAGCGTTAATGTTAGACGGAATCACAATTGTTGTATCTCCATTAATATCCTTAATGTATGATCAAGTGACTTCGTTAAAAGAAATGGGAATCCAAGCAATACTACTCAATAGTGCGATGAGTTCCATCGAGTATTCTCAAGCGATTGATCAATTACAACGAGGCGAAGTGAAGTTGTTATATGTTGCTCCAGAGCGGTTTGAACAAGAAGGATTTCTAGAGATGATGCAAGGCATTCAGATTAGCATGGTTGCAGTGGATGAAGCGCACTGTATTTCTCAGTGGGGACAAGATTTTAGACCGAGTTATCAAAATATCGACACATTTGTTGAGCAATTTCCAACTCGTCCGATTGTGGCAGCTTTTACTGCAACAGCAACTCCAAGAGTTCGTCAGGATATTAAGCAACAATTAAAATTACAACATCCTTTTGAAGTTGTAACGAGTTTTGACCGTGAAAATTTATATTTTGGAATGGAAGAACCAAGAGATAAAATGAGCCGTCTACTAGAGTTAATTAAGGAGAAGGAACCGACGATTGTATTTTGTAATACTCGTAAAGAAGTCGAAAAAGTCTGTGAAAAGTTACAAAAGAAGGGAATTGCTGCGGATTGGTATCATGCAGGATTAAGCCCTGAAGCTAGAAGTAAAGTACAAGAAGATTTTATATTTGACCGTATTGATGTCATTGTTGCAACGAATGCATTTGGAATGGGAATTGATAAGTCAAATGTGAGAAAAGTCATTCACTATAATATGCCAAAAGATATCGAAAGTTATTATCAAGAAGCAGGACGTGCAGGGCGAGATGGAGAGCCTGCGGAATGTATTTTATTATATGGGGCAAAAGACATTATTATTAATAAATTTTTAGTGAAGCAAAATGAGGATAAAGTCGGCATGGCAAAACTCAATGAAATGATTGATTATTGTCGAACAGTGCGTTGTTTAAGAGGATTTATGCTAGATTATTTTGGACAAAAAGATATTCCTGAAGATTGCGGGCATTGTACGAACTGTTTAAATAAAGTGACCTTAACAGATGTGACGCCACAAGCGCAAATGATTTTGTCCTGTATTATTCGTATGAAAGAACAATACGGAATGAGTAAAGTGTCAGAAGTATTACGTGGAAGTAAACGAGCTGAAATGAAGGCTCTACACTTTGACCAATTATCTACTTACGGAATTATGAAAGATTATTCTGATAAAGCGTTAAAAGAATTTATATCTTCCTTAATTGCGGATCGTTATATTGAAGTGGAAGGATTACAATATCCGATTTTACAAGTGAGTGAGTTAGGGAAGAAAGCATTGAAAAATCGTGAGAAAATCGAAGTGAAACCAATTGTGGCGCAAATTCTGCAAAAACCAGATGCTATTCAGCAACACCAAGTACAAGATAATGCGCCATTTGATGAAGTCTTGTATGATCGATTACGTTCGATTCGTATGGATTTAGCATTTGCTCAAAATGTTCCACCATTCTTAGTGTTTTCAGATAAAACACTGAAAGAATTTTGTCGTCATTTACCAACGACGGATAGAGAATTTTTACAAATTAGTGGAGTTGGGGAGAAAAAACTAGAAACTTATGGAGAAGCCTTTATGAAGGTCATTCGAGAGTATAAATCATAAAGAATACTTGCCAAAAATTCTTAAATCATTTGCATTTTTAGACTACCTTTGGTATAGTATCTTATAAATTCAACATCTCCATAAGGGAGTAACTTGCAACGAAAGTTGTGGTAATATCAACAACAAGTGAACCTGTTTCGCTGGTATTATCTTAATTAGTGAGACTTATGCTATTTTCAAGTCCTTGAAGTAGTATAAGTCTTTTTTTATGGGGATAAAAAATATAAAGGAGTGTCGACTTTGACAAAACAAGCCGCATACACACAAACGGAAGAACAAGTTCTTTCAAGTGTACAATCTACTAAAGAAGGTTTAACTTCTGCTCAAGCAAAAGAACGTTTAGAAAAATACGGTCCGAATGCTTTACAAGCAGGAGAAAAGACAACAGTACTGCAAAAATTCATTAATCAGTTTAAAGACTTCATGATTATTGTCTTACTTGCAGCAGCAGTTATCTCATTTTTTGCCCATGAAGGAGCTCCAGATCCAACGGATGCCATTGTAATTTTAGCCGTTGTTATCTTAAATGCAATTGTAGGGGTCATCCAAGAATCAAAAGCAGAAGAAGCAATTGAGGCATTACAAAAAATGGCTTCTCCAGTTGCAACAGTTTTACGTGATGGTGAACATCTTCATGTAAAAGGGGAAGAAATTGTAGTTGGAGATATCGTGATTTTAGAAGCAGGAGATGTCGTTCCTGCCGATATGCGATTATTAGAAGTCAATACGATTAAAATCGAAGAAGCTGCCTTAACAGGGGAATCAGTTCCAGTAGAAAAAGATTTAGTCATTCCTGAAGGGGAAGATGTTGGTATTGGTGACCGTTCAAATATGGCGTTTGCGAGTACAAATGTGACTTATGGACGTGCATTAGGGGTTGTTACTGCAACAGGTATGGATACTGAAGTTGGTAAAATTGCCCATATGTTAGCCAACACGGAAGAAAGTAAAACTCCATTACAAGAAAACCAAGATGCTCTAGGTAAATGGTTAACAATTATGATTTTAGTCATTGCCGTTATTATTTTCGGAATTGGTTTAATTCGTGGATACGAATGGACTCATATGTTATTAACGGCCATTGCGATTGCAGTTGCAGCGATTCCAGAAGGTTTACCAGCTATTTCAACGATTATTTTAGCATTAGGAACTCAAAAAATGGCAAGCCGTCATGCATTAGTTCGTAAATTGCCAGCCGTTGAAACTTTAGGTGGTGTAGAAGTTATCTGTTCAGATAAAACAGGTACGTTAACATTGAACCAAATGACTGTTGAAAAAATGGTGTTTAATAATGAAATTCATGATGCACACGAAGAAATGAACGAATCAATTTCTGCAGTTCGCATGATGAATTTAGCAAATGATACTAAATTTTCTGAAGAAAAATTAATTGGGGATCCAACTGAAACAGCAATGGTTCAATTTGGATTAGATAAAGGGTATGATGTACGTGTTGATTTAGAAAAAAATCCACGTGTAGCAGAAGTACCATTTGATTCAACTCGTAAATTAATGTCAACGATTCATCAATTAGAAGATGGAAACTATTTAGTAGCAACAAAAGGTGCTCCAGATATGTTACTTGAAAAAGTAACTCATATTGAAGAACACGGACAAGTTCGCCCAATTACTCAAGAAGACCGTAATACATTAGCTCGCTTAAATAAAGAAATGGCTACTCAAGCTTTACGTGTCTTAGCAATTGCTTATAAATACATTGACCAAGTTCCAGAAACAATGGATTCAGAATCTGTTGAGTTTGACTTTGTATTTGCAGGATTAGTCGGAATGATTGACCCTGAGAGAAAAGAAGCGGCTTTAGCAATTCAAGTGGCTAAAGAAGCAGGCATTCGTACAGTGATGATTACAGGTGACCACCGTGATACAGCTCAAGCGATTGCAAAACGTTTAGGAATTTTACGTCCTGATCAAGAAGATGGTGTCTTAACAGGTGCTGAATTAAATGAAATTTCCGATGAGGAATTAGCACGTACAATTGAAGATTACTCAGTATATGCTCGTGTATCTCCAGAACATAAAGTTCGTATTGTAAAAGCATGGCAAGCAGATGGAAAAGTAGTTTCAATGACTGGTGACGGTGTAAACGATGCTCCATCTCTAAAACAAGCAGATATCGGTGTAGGGATGGGTATTACGGGTACCGAAGTATCTAAAGGTGCTAGTGATATGGTTCTTGCAGACGATAACTTTGAAACAATTGTTGTAGCGGTTGAAGAAGGTCGTAAAGTATTCTCAAATATCCAAAAAGCAGTTCAATATTTATTATCTGCAAACTTCGGGGAAGTTATGACTTTATTTATTGCCACAATGGCTGGTTGGTCTATTCTTGAACCAATTCATATTTTATGGATTAACTTAGTAACAGACGTATTCCCAGCGATTACTTTGGGAATGGAAGATGCAGAAGCAGATATTATGAAACATCCACCTCGTGGTAAGGGTTCTAACTTCTTGTCTAATGGGGTATTACCAAGTATTTACTATCAAGGTTTCTTTGAAGGTGGAGTTACTTTATTCGTCTATTGGTATGCGACTCATGTAGCTGGTTGGGGAGTTCCAACTGGTGAAACAATGGCATTTGCAAGTTTAGGTTTAATTCAGTTATTCCACGCATTCAACGTGAAATCTGTTTATAAATCATTAGCAACTGTTGGAGCGTTTAAAAATAAAATGTTCAACATTGCGATTGTTGTGTCTGCTTTAATGTTATTATCAGTACTAGTAGTTCCTGGTTTAACAACTGTGTTTAGTGTAACAGTGTTGAATTTAGAACAATGGTTAGTTGTGTTAGCAGCTGCATTCTCAATTGTTCCATTCGTTGAAATTGCAAAAGCAATTATGAGAGGGATGGGCTTGGACCAAGACTAAATCAATATTTTTATATGACTTTTTAATATAGCTAGGACGCCAGCAAACCTTCGGTTTCATGGCTAAATTTTGAGCCTGGGTCTCAAAATTTCCTGTGACAGAATCGGCTTTTGCCGGTTCTGTCACTACAGCTATGGAGAAAAGTCTATTTTGTTTGCTAACTCTCTCACTTTTATAGCTTGTAAATGTTGATGTGATAGAAATATAGTTTTTAACTTTAACAACTAGTAAAAATAAACAATGCTGAAATTGGTCAAATTTCGTTGACCCGACTGTGATAATTCGGTATAGTACCACTTGTATCACGTGACATTTAGAAATATTAAAGTGAGGAAATTCAATGAAATTAAGAAATTTATTTTTAACAGCAGTTGCTGCAGTGACATTAGCAGCTTGCGGAAATCAAACAAGTAAACAAGAAACAGCAAAAGAAACAAAGCCAGCTGAACATGTAAAAGTTGCCGTTGTAGGTAGTGCAGCTCATGAAATCTGGGACTTTGTTGCTGATAAAGCGAAAAAAGAAAATATTGATTTAGAAATTGTAGAAATGAACGACTATGTATTACCAAATACAGCTTTAGAAGAAGGATCAGTTCAATTGAACGCCTTCCAACACCGTGCATATTTAGCACAATGGAACAAAGATAAAGGTTCAGATATTAAAGAAATCGGAACAACATTTATCGTGCCATTATATTATTTCTCAACAAAATATAAATCATTAAAAGATTTACCTGAAAATGCAAAAGTATTAGTACCGAAAGAAGTAGCGATCCAAGGTCGTGCTTTAGTAGCATTAGAAACAGAAGGACTAATTACATTAAAAGATGGAGTAGGAACAAAAGCCTCTCTAGCTGATATTACAAGCAATCCACGTAACTTAGAAATTATTGAAGCAGAATCAGCTCAAGCACCTCGTTTATTACAAGATGTAGATGCAGCTTCAATCAATGGTTCAATGGCTCAAGATGCAGGATTAAAAGTAGAAGATTATATCTTCACAGATGCTGATCACTTAGATACAATTCCAAAAGATCGTTTCAATATCATTGCTGCAAATGCTAAAGATGCTGATAATCCAACATACAAAAAAATTGTAGCATTATTCCAAGCAGATGATGTAGCGAAGAAAATGAATGAAATTGGACCAGGACAATACTTCCCAGTGTGGAATGCAGAAAAATAGTCCTTTGAACTATTGGGAAATTCCCAAAGGTTCAATATAAAATAGTCATCTCTCTCCAAACGAACAACTTTCACCATCAAAGGTATCAGTTGTTCGTTTTATTTTATTTTCAAAGTCTAGTTTTTATGTTGAAAAGCAAAATGGAAACAAAAATACGTACATTAATTTATATAAATAATAAAAACATACGTATTTTGTATTGATTTTCAACCGATAATGAAGTATACTTACCTCGTTCTTAATAAAAAACAAAAAGGAGCTAGAAACTTCATGGAAAATTTCTTTAAATTAAAAGAAAATAACACAACTGTAGGAACGGAACTTTTAGCGGGGCTTACGACATTTTTTGCAATGTCTTATATCATCTTCGTAAACCCAAGTATTCTTAGTCAAACAGGGATGCCATTCCAAGCAGTCTTCCTATCAACCATTGTCGCAGCAGTTGTTAGTACATTAGTGATGGGATTATTCGCCAATGTACCTTATGCATTAGCGCCAGGAATGGGATTGAATGCCTTCTTTACATTTACTGTCGTATTCGGATTAGGCTTTACTTGGCAAGAAGCATTAGCAATGGTATTTATTTGTGGATTATTAAATGTATTTATTACTGTAACAAAAATTCGTAAAATGATTATTCAAGCCATTCCAGTTAGTATGCAACATGCTATCGGTGGTGGGATTGGGGTATTCGTTGCTTATATTGGTTTGAAAAATGCGAACTTATTAAGTTTCTTATCAGATGCGAAAACAATCTCTACGATTAATAATCAACCGTATCAAGCAATGGTAGAATCTTTTAAAGGTGGAGTATTTTCTGTGACTTCTAATGGTGGAATTGTTCCTTCATTAGTGAACTTTACTCAAAGTGATGCTTTATTAGCATTAATTGGTTTATTAATTACAGTGATTTTAGTCATTAGAAATGTTCGTGGAGCGATTTTAATTGGGATTGTTGTGACAACTTTATTAGCTATTCCAATGGGTGTCGTTGATTTATCAACTGTGAATTGGTCTCAAAATTCATTAGGTTCTGCCTTTTCAGATTTACAAGTAACTATTTTTGCAGCATTTGGTCCAGAAGGGATGGGCAAATTATTCTCGAACCCTACGAAATTACCATTAGTATTAATGACGATTTTTGCATTTAGTTTATCGGATACATTCGATACATTAGGAACGTTTATTGGAACTGGTCGTAAGACAGGAATTTTCTCTGAAGAAGATGAAAGAATGTTAGAAGAAGGTTCAGGTTTTTCTTCTAAAATGGATAAAGCTTTATTTGCGGATGCGATTGGAACTTCAATCGGAGCAATTTTTGGAACAAGTAATACAACAACTTATGTAGAAAGTGCAGCAGGTATCGGAGCAGGTGGACGTACTGGATTAACTGCCGTAACGACAGCAGCATTATTAGCGGCTTCTACATTATTAGCACCATTTGTAGGAATCGTTCCTGCAGCAGCAACAGCACCTGCTTTAATTATTGTAGGGGTGATGATGTTATCATCATTTGCAGATGTTCAATGGGATCATTTAGAAGAAGCAGTCCCAGCATTCTTTGCGGGAATCTTTATGGCGCTTTGCTATAGCATTTCATACGGAATTGCAGCAGGCTTCATCTTCTACTGCTTCATTAAAACATTAACAGGCAAATCTAAAGAAGTTCACCCAATTTTATGGGTAGCAACAGGGTTATTCATTTTGAACTTCATTATTTTAGCCATTCTATAGCTTTTCCCTTATATCTTTTCTCCCAAAGAGGTAAAACGAAGTTACGATTATAGTAACTTCGTTTTGCTTTATAAAGGAATTATTAAGGAAATAAAAAGAATTGTTTGGAATTCATTTAATTTCAAACATTTTCTAAAAAGCTATGCTATAATGTTGTAGAGTTCAAAAGAAAGGAATTGAAATATGATTACATTAAAATCAAATCGTGAAATCAAAGCGATGAACGAATCTGGTTCATTATTAGCGTCTATTCACGTTGCATTACGAGACTTTATTAAACCGGGAGTAACAACTTGGGAAATTGACCAATTTGTTCAAAAGAAAATTGAAGAAGCAGGTGGTTCAGCTCCTCAAATTGGATATGAAGGATATAAATATGCCACTTGTACAAGTATTAATGACGAAATCTGTCATGGATTTCCTCGTCGTAAACCATTGAAATCAGGAGATTTAGTAAAAGTTGATTTCTGTGTAGACTTAAAAGGCGCTTTATCAGATTCTTGTTGGAGTTATATTGTTGGTGAAACTACACCGGAATTAGATCGTTTATATGAAGTGACGAAAAAAGCACTTTATTTAGGGATTCAACAAGCACAAGTGGGCAATCGTATTGGGGATATTGGTCATGCGATTCAAACGTATGTAGAAAAAGAAGGGTTCTCAGTTGTTCGTGAATTTATCGGACATGGAATTGGACCAACGATTCATGAAAGTCCATCTGTTCCTCACTATGGCGAACCAGGAAAAGGTCTTCGTTTAAAAGAAGGAATGGTCATTACAATCGAACCAATGGTAAATACTGGAACATGGAAATCAGAAATGGAAAGCAATGGTTGGACAGCTCACACATTGGATGGTGGATTAAGTTGCCAATTTGAACATACATTAGCGATTACAAAAGATGGTCCACGTATTTTAACGTTACAACCAGATCATACAGAAGACGTATTATAAAAGTATAAGGAGGAATAGCAATGGCTATTTTAGTTGCAGGGGGAGCAGGTTATATCGGTTCTCATACAGTAGTAGAATTAGATAAAGCGGGGTATGAAGTTGTTATTTTAGATGATTTTTCTAATAGTTCACCTGAAGTATTAAAACGATTAACAACAATTACAGGAAAAGAATTTCCGTTTTATGAAGGATCAATTTTAGATCATGACTTTTTAACAGAAGTATTCTCAAAAGAAAAAATTGATTGCGTCATTCAGTTTGCAGGTTTCAAAGCAGTGGGAGAATCAGTTGTGAAACCGTTAGAATATTATCATAATAATATTACAGGTACATTAGTGTTATTAGATGTCATGAGAAACTTTGGAGTGAAAAATATTGTTTTCAGTTCAAGCGCAACAGTTTATGGAATGAATAATACAGTACCATTTAAAGAAGAAATGCCAACAAGTGCGACAAACCCTTATGGATATACTAAAGTGATGTTAGAACAAATTTTAAACGACGTAGCTTTTTCTGATAAAGAATGGTCTGTAACAAACTTACGTTATTTCAATCCAATTGGAGCTCACGAAAGTGGCTTGATTGGTGAAAATCCAAATGGAGTTCCAAATAACTTAATGCCATATATTACACAAGTAGCAGTTGGTAAATTACCACAGTTAAGCGTATTTGGGGATGACTATGATACACATGATGGGACAGGGGTTCGAGACTATATTCACGTAGTGGATTTAGCAAGAGGACATGTTCTTGCGGTGAAAGATAATATCGGAAATCCTGGAGCAAAAGTGTATAACTTAGGTACTGGAATTGGCTATAGTGTATTAGATTTAGTTCATGCATTCATCAAAGAAAATAATGTGGACATTCCATATAAAATTTGCCCACGTCGTCCTGGAGATATTGCGACTTGTTATGCAGATGCAACAAGAGCAAAAGAAGTTCTAGGTTGGGTTGCTGAAAAAGACTTAAACGACATGGTTCGTGATTCTTGGAATTGGCAAAAAAATAATCCTCAAGGATACTAAACATTAGAATAAAATGAAGAGAGAAATCCTGTTAGCATATATGATGCTTGAAGTGACCCCAAAAAGTTAGACTTTTTTTGAGACGACATAAGTCGTCTCTTT
>CALATC010000015.1 GCA_937891475.1 uncultured Granulicatella sp.
AATGCTAATCTTCGTCGTTTTACTCCTTGACTAGCAAACTTACCGCCTCAACATGCGCAGTCATCGGGAACATATCCACGGGTTGCACATGCTGTGCCTCGTAGCCTCGTTCCTTGAAGTGTACAAGGTCGCGAGCGAGGGTTGCTTGGTTACAGCTGACATACACGATGCGTTCAGGACCTGTTGCGCAGGCTGCTTCGATAAAGGCAAGTTCGAGCCCTTTGCGCGGTGGATCCACGACAATGACATCTGGCTTGATGCCTTCTTCCTTCCAGCGTGGCATGATTTTCTCAGCCGCACCCGTTTCAAAGTGCACATTCTTCACGCCGTTTAGTTTCGCATTTTCCTTCGCCATCACAATCGCATCATCCACAATTTCCATGGCATAGACTTTCTTCGCGTCACGGGCAAAGGCTAAACTCATCGTCCCGATTCCGCAATACGCATCCACGACCGTCTCTCCGCTCTTCAAGTCCGCAGCGTCAATTGCTTGTTGATAGAGCACTTCGGTTTGCACGGTATTGACTTGGAAAAACGAACGCGCGCTAATCTTGAACGTGAATTCGAACAATTTCTCTTCGTACACGTCTTCCCCGAATAGCACTTTCGTCTCATGTCCCATGATTACATTCGTTGGTTTCGGTTGGATATTTTGCACAATAGATACCACTTCTGGATGAGCCGTTGTAATATCTCTGACAATCGCATCAGCTTGTGGTAACAACTTTGTTCTCGTCACGAAAATAATCATCACTTGCTTCGTACGCAGGCCTCGTCGCACAATAATATGCTTCAATTCACCAGTATGGTTCGCCTCATCATACGCTACCACTGGATACTTTCTTAAAATATCACGCACTGCTACAATCAAGCAATCAATTTCCGGATCTTGAATATGAAAATCTTCCATTGGAACTAAGTCGTGTGAGTTTTTCTTGAAAAATCCTGTTGTTAATAATCCATTCACCATTCTGACAGGGATTTGCGCTTTATTCCGGTATCCAAATGGATGTTCCATTCCAATCGTTGGACGAACTTCTAACTCTGGCATTTTCGCAATTGTATTCATGACATGTTTCACTTGTTTTTGTTTGAAGGCCAATTGAGCTTCATATTTCATATGTTGTAAAGGCATTGTTCCCACTCGAGTTCCATTTGGATCAACTAATGGAATACGGTCAGGACTCGTCGATACCCATTCAACAACTTTGGCATAGCCAAATTTTTTCCCCACTTTTAAAACATGAACTACTACTTTTTCTCCAGGCAGCGCATTTTCAATAAAAAGAGGAAATCCATCGACTTTTGCAACGCCCATTCCTTCATACGTTAAATCATCAATTTGTACTTCTATACGGTCATTTTTTTTCATCTCTATCCTCACTTACTACTATTTATCTGACTTATTATAGCTTATTTTGGGATAATTTTATAGTGAAGTGAGAAATTCAAACTAAATAATTTGAAAAGATTTGTCAAGGACATAAACAAAATTTCTTTGATAAATTTATATCTTCTCTGTTTCTCTCTTGATTAACTTCAGTATTTTATCTTTGTATGTTTCGCCTGTGCTTTCTTAAAATGTAGATTTACAGTATATTTTGTTTTTCCAATATCCATTATTAGCTGTTTATGTTGTAGTTTTTTTATATCTCTTTTTTCTTCTTCTATGTGTCCTCCTTTCCATTTTTAGACAAAGAAAAAACAGTAAACCTTTTTCGATTTACTGTTTCATAAGTTGCTATATTATTGTTTTTATTTAATTGTTTTACTTTGACAAACTGGGATTTGTAACTATCTTTTTTTGAACAAATATCTGTACATTTACTATCAGAACCCGTGAAATTATATCGTAATTATTTTAATACACTATTCAATTACCAGCTCTACATAATCCCCATCTTCCTTATTGTATACATGCTTATTTACGATTCCAAGTAGTTTCTGTATATCTTCCATATCTGAAGCAGAAAATTCCAAATAACAAGTCTCATCACTGGTATAATTCAAATCTTCATAAAAATCCTGAATTGCCACATAAAATTTGTCTAAAACATCTTCCAATGGATATTGGGAAATATTCCTCGGACTAACTCC
Source organism: uncultured Granulicatella sp. (assembly GCA_937891475.1). The sequence goes on from CALATC010000015.1 coordinate 2,098, forward strand.
TTCTCCTAATTCTGGTTCTTGAACAAATTTTAATGAAGTAACAAAGCAATCACTTTTCATAAAATCGTCATACGTTTTATAGATATGTTCTGCTACCTTTTCGTAATCAGCTTTGTTATATTTTTCATGTACAAAAATATCTATATTTTTCATCTCAACCTCCTTAATGTGGTGTGAAAATTATCATTAGTCCCCCACAACTTCTAATTTTTATTTATCTACTTTAGCTTTTTTAGTAATTCTACAAAAGGTACTTTATCCTCAACAAATTCAAGTTTATTTCACTCGACATTCATAATATTATACCATATTTCAACCCAGTTTTATAGGTCTAACTCGTTCCTCTTTACCTGTGTTAGTCTTCTGTTTTCTTGTATAAAGTTTCAAAGTAAGTTCTAGTTAAGTATCAAAACTAGAACTTAGATTGAGAATTTACTAAAAAAGGTGTTTTGACTATAAAGTCAAAACACCTAATTCGCCCTTACACAGCCTTCTTTGCTAGTTTTGCTAAAAAGATTTCTTTTCGTGTTGGATTTAATACAATTAAGTTTACTAAGAATAACCCTACTAACCAAGCTAATGCTACACCAATTGTTTCAAAACTTAACTCAAAACTTTCTTTTGTAAAGAAGTCTACGTAAACACCCATAAATGTATAATGAGCAATTTTAGAAGCAGTCTCACTTAATCCAGAGAACAATGGTAAGAATGAAATAGCCATCATAGGAACTAAACCATTCACTTGCGCTTGAGATTGAGTATTAGAAAGTGAAGCAATTAATAAGTTTAATAAAACAATACATAGTCCCACAACAATCGCTACTACAAAATATTCTCCCCAATGTTTGCCAAAGTCTGCATCTACAATCTTCGGAAAACTTACAATCGTTACAAGTCCAATAATGACGGGATAAAATAGTGCAGATAATAAATATTCTCCATTTCTAACACCACTGAGTAATAAAGATTTCAAGTTTTTCTTTTCCTTATCTTCTGCAATGGTTAAAGAAGTCAAACTTCCTAGTGAAACTGAGAATGCTAATGATAAACACATGAATACCATATACGAAGAATGTTGTCCATCTGCATTCATAAATTGATTATATAACACTAACAATCCATACGGTAATAGAATAGTTGCTAATAAAGTGCTGTTACTTAATAATACTTGTGTGCGTAGCCAAATTAAGGCAGTTAATCGTTTAATCATTTAATTTCTCTCCTGTCAATTGAATAAATATTTCTTCTAAAGTTGGTTCACATGAGTGAATCGCAACGACTTGTGCTAAATCTGTTTGTCCTAATGCTTCAAATGTAATTTCTGTTTGTGTTTCATCTGCGAATGTTAATTGAACTTTTTTCTCGTGATTATACTTTTGAATAATCGAAGAAGGTGTGCCATATTCAATTAAATGTCCTCGATTCAATAAACTTAGACGGTCACATAATAATGTTGCTTCGTTCATATCGTGTGTTGTTAAGAAAATCGTAGTTCCTGCTTCTTTTAGTTCTAATAATAATTCATGGATTTTCTTAGAAGTGGTTGGATCTAATCCGCTTGTTGGCTCATCTAAAAATAATACTTGTGGCTTATTGATTAAAGCTCTTGCTAGAAACATTCTTTGTTTCATTCCTGTCGATAGTTTTTCTGCTGCTAAATTTTTACTATCGTATAAATCAACTTGTTTTAACACTTCATCTACTCGTGCATTTGGTTTTCCATATAATTTTGCATAAGCTTGTAAATTTTTATATAGGCTTAGTTTTTCATAAAATCCACTCGTATCACTCACTAATCCGATTTGTTCTAAATCTGCTGGAGTTAGCTTCTCAGATACTTTTCCTAACAATTCTGTTTGTCCTTTATCGGAATTTAATTGACCCGTTAAAATTTTAATCATTGTTGTTTTCCCTGAACCAGACGGCCCTAAGAATCCAAAAATTTCTCCTTTCTTCACTTCAAAAGAAATTTCTTCTAAAGCTACTTTTTGTCCAAATTTTTTTGTTACATTTTTTACTACAATCATGTTTATCCCCTCTTTACTGATTTCCTAACTGATGAATTTATTATAGAAAAAAATTCTTTTTCTCAGTAGTGCCTAGAGTCACTACCTACAATGACTTTAGTCACGACTTCTCATGCAAATCGTCATGACAAAAAAAGCATACCGAAATCGGTATGCCTTCCCTATCATCTATTTAACTTTCTACCACAATATGCCTCGATACGATAATAAAACCAATAGAACATACAGTAATTCAAACCCTATAAAGAGTTTTTTCATTTTCACACACATCGCTACATATTCACGAATAAAAGCGGACGGAATATAATAACTTGCAGTGGAGCAACCTAAACCATCCCCTTGCATTCCAATTTGTCGAGCATACGTACTCGTACGAAATACATGATAATCATTTGTCACAAATAAAAATCGAGGATTTTCCACTAATTGCTCACCTAGTTCTTTAGAGAACAGTAAATTTTCATAAGTAGTTGTAGATTTTTCTTCTAATATAATAGCTTCTTTTGGCACATCTGTATGTTCCACTAAATAGTTATACATCGCTTGTGCTTCAGATATTTTTTCATCACTACCTTGTCCACCACTTGCAATAAGTCGAATCTGAGGATTTTTTGATTGATGAAATGCTTGTACAGCTTTATCAATTCTCTTTTTTAGAAGAGGCGTAACTCTTTCCCCATCTAACAATCCGGCACCATGAATAATAATAAAATCATAATGCTGTTTCTTCGGTACCCATAAATAGACACAGGAGTACATCATAAATCCTACAAATGCAAATCCAAAAATAATATAAGAATAAATGATAAACATAAATAGTATATTAAACCACGGATTATAAATGAAAAAATTATTTGTAACTAGCCCCACTCGAATCCACATAAAAACAAAGAATAATAAAATCACAATCCCCATAATAGGAGAAAGAAGATTCGCTTTAGAAAAACCTTCTTTTTTTAACAAAATAAAGCCATTAACGATTAAAAATAAACCACTCAAAAGAATCAGAACAGGAATGAGTAAAATTCCTACTATCATCACCAAATGAGCATTTTCATACCCAGAGCTGAAAAAGAGATTCGCAATGGATAGATATAAAAACAACACTTCAATGACTAATAAAGCTGGATTCCATAAACTGCGATTATCCTTCCACATTGAAAAAAGTAGAGCTATCAATACGATTGTCGTAATTCCATATAAAAACATATTCGCCTACCTTCTTACTCTGCTAAAATTTTTTCAAAATCAAAAGCTTCACCTTTTTGTTTATCACTTAAAATCAAAGCAATCACGATTCCTACTAAAGCTGGAACAATCCACCCTAATGATAAAGTAGAAAATGGTAATTGGTTCATCACAGTAGATAATGCAGATAATTTTAAAGTATCTCCTAATACTGTTAATACGGATACTAGAACCGTCAATCCAACTGTTAACTGCATTCCGATTTTAGAAAGAGGAACAAATTTATTTAAAAGAATTAATATAACCATAATAATCGTAATTGGATATAAAATTAATAATACCGGTAATGAAAACTTAATTACTGTATTTAATCCTAAATTAGAAATTCCAAATCCAATGAAAGAGAAAACTGTTGCATATACTTTATAAGAATATTTAGGAAATAATTCTTCAAAGAATTCTCCAGTTGAAACAATTAGCCCTACTGTTGTTGTAAAGCACGTTAAAATAACCATTGCTCCTAAAAATACTTGCCCAAATACTCCAAAAATATCTTTTGAAGCAGCTGCCAAAATATAAGACCCTTTATTAACTGCATTATCTGCTAATACATCTGCTGGCACTGTAAAATGATTTCCAAGATTTGCTAATCCTAAATATAAAATACTAAATCCTACAGCCGTTACTAAGCCTACTCCAATAATCGTTTTTGTAAATTCTTCTTTTGAAGAAAAATGGAATTTTTTCAATGTATTTACTGCTACCACACAAAAGGCTACAGATGCTAGGGCATCTAATGTATTGTACCCTTCAATAAATCCATTTCCAAACGAACCACCATTTTGATACGCCGTTGCTGCTTGCATTGGTGCTACTCCTGCGTATTTAATCGCTCCTAATAACACTAAAACTAAAATTAATCCTGCAAATAATGGTGTTAAAATTTTCCCGATACTATTTAAAATCGTTGAACGATGAATTGCAATCCAATATGCTGCAGCAAAATATAACACTGTATAAATAAATGATGATAAAGTACCTGAAATTCCCATTGAGGCTAAAGCTGACTCAAATGGCTGAATACTAATCGAATACGAAACAGTTGCTGTTCTTGGAATCGCAAAGAATGGTCCAATCGATAAATATAAAATAGCTAAAAATGCTACCGCAAATACTGAATGAACTTTAGTTTCTAATTCATGTTTAAAACTTCCATTACTCGTTGCACCTACAATTAATGTAATAATGGGAATACCGACACCGGATAAAATAAATCCCGCAATCGCTGGCCAGAAATACTCACCAGAAAACAATCCTAATGAAGGCGGAAAGATTAAATTTCCTGCCCCAAAAAAGAAACCAAATAATAATAAACCTGTTAACAAGCCCTTCTTCATCTTACCTTCTCCTTTTCTCTTATAATATGCGAAAGAGTACGTTGTAAAGCAACGTACTCTCCCTACAATAATTGTGTTCTCTATTGATTATGAAACAAATGAACCATTTGGCATTTCTTGAGGAGCTAAAACTACTTGTAATACTCCATCTTTTTCTGCCGATAAGATCATTCCTTGACTAATTTGTCCTCTCATCTTACGTGGTTTTAAGTTTGCGACAATCACTACTTTTTTACCGATAAACTCTTCTGGATTTGGATACCATTGAGCGATACCAGATAAAATTTGACGGTGTCCGCCAGCATCTCCTGCATCTAATCGGAATTGTAATAATTTATCTGCACCTTCCACTGGTTTACAGTCAATGACTTCTGCAACTTTTAATTCTAACTTGTCAAAGTCATCATATTTGATGGCTTCTTTTTCAGTTGTTAATTCCACTTCTTCTGGGTTCCATTCTGTCGCTACTTCTTCTTTCACCGTTCCACCCATTTTACCTTGAATATAAGCAACTTCTTCTTCCATATCTAAACGTGGGAAAATTGGTTGTCCTTTTTCAACAACTGTTGTACCTGCTGGAATCACTCCAAATGTATGAAGCGAAGGATAGTCACGTAAAGCTTCGTCGTGAATTCCTAATTGTGCTAAGATTTCTCCTGGCGTTTGTGTTAAGAATGGTTGTAAAGCCACCGCAATAATACGTAAGCTTTCTGCTAAATAACTCATTGTACGAGCTAATTCTTCTTGACGAGCTTCATCTTTTACAGCTGCCCATGGAGTTGTTTCATCAATATATTTATTTGTACGAGAAACAAATTTCCAAATCGCTGATAATGCAACTGAGAATTGCATTTCTTCCATTGCTGCTTCTACTTCTTCAATCATCACTTTTGAAGCTTCTACTAATTCATGGTCGAAGCTTGAAACTGGAGCAGAATAAGTTGGAATTGTTCCATCAAAATATTTATTAATCATCGCTACTGTACGGTTTAATAAGTTTCCTAAGTCATTTGCTAAGTCATAATTAATACGTTCTACAAATGATTCTGGAGTGAAAATACCATCTGAACCAAATGGTACTTCACGTAATAAATAGTAACGTAAAGCATCTAAACCATAACGTTCAATTAATGTGTTAGGGTCAACGACATTTCCTTTAGATTTAGACATTTTACCGTCTTTCATTAATAACCAACCATGGGCAAAAATTTTCTTCGGTAATGGTAAATCTAATGCCATTAACATAATTGGCCAATAAATCGTATGGAAACGAACGATTTCTTTCCCGATAAAGTGTACATCTGCTGGCCAATAACGGTTAAATAATGTTTCGTCATCACTTCCATAGCCTAAAGCTGTAATATAGTTTGATAACGCATCAATCCATACATAAATGACATGTTTTGGATCATTCGGTACTGGAATTCCCCAGTCAAATGATGTACGAGAAACGGCTAAATCTTCCAAACCTGGTTTAATGAAATTATTAATCATTTCATTTTTACGAGATTCAGGTTGAATAAATTCTGGATGTTCTTCATAGTATTGTAATAAGCGATCCGCATATTTACTCATTCTGAAGAAATAAGATTCTTCTTTCACTAATTGAACTTCATGACCACTTGGAGCCACTCCCCCAATCATTTTTCCATCTGCATCACGATACACTTCCACTAATTGAGATTCTGTAAAGTATTCTTCATCACTCACAGAATACCATCCTTCATATTCTCCTAAGTAAATATCGCCATTATCCACTAATTTTTGGAAAATTTTCTGTACAGATTTTTTATGACGAGGTTGTGTTGTACGAATAAAATCATCATAAGAAACATCTAATTTTTTCCATAAATCTTGAATCCCAAAAATAATATTATCAACAAATTCAATTTCGCTCACTCCTGCTTCTTGAGCTTTTTGTTGAATTTTTTGTCCATGTTCATCTGTTCCTGTTAAGAAATAAGTATCATAACCTTGTAATTTTTTATAACGAATCATTGCATCACTTGCTACAGTTGTATATGCATGTCCGATATGTAATTGTCCACTTGGGTAATAAATTGGTGTTGTTAAATAAAAAGTTTTCTTATCTTCCGCCATTTGGCAGTATCCCCCTTAAATCTATAGATAGTGTTATTTTACCATAACGATTACTAGAATTAAACAACTAACTCTTTTCTGAGCAAGTCATTATTTTAAGTCTTTTTTTGGTGAAAAAGCCCAAAATCTTTGTCCGATATAATTAAATGCAACAAATAAAACCATTCCTACCAATAACGCAATATTTCCTTGTACATTTGTAGAGAGTCCTGATAATAACCATATAACAAATGGTTTCGCGAAGCTATAAGCAAGGACGTAACAAATAGTAATATTCACGATAAATTTCAAAATAGTATTCCAATCATGGCCTTTTTGCTGGAAAGTATATCGCTTATTCAACAAATAACTCACGATGCTTCCCACTATATAATTCAACGCACTTGAAATCCAATAACTCCATGCTAATACATTGAAGCAAAAAAACATAATCGCTGTTCCAACCAGTGTATTGACGACTCCTACTAATATAAATCTTAGAAAAGTCGCATCAAAAAAAGATGATAAAATTTTTTTCAAAACTTTTCCTCCCTATAAAAAAGAGGAGCGCTACGCACTCCCACTTTCTAATCTATTCGTTATCGTTTGTAGATGAACGAGGAATTATAATTCATCCTCTTCTTCGTCATAATCGCCATCTAACTCGTCATCACTAATAATAGATAAATCTTCATCTGCACTAACTTCTTCATCTAAGTCTTCGTCAGCACCTAATTCACTTAAATCTGAACGATATGCATCTAATTCTGTTTCTTCTTCATCATCTACATCATCGTCTAAGTCGATAACATCATCATCTTCTTCGTCTTCTAACAAGCCATCTTCATCTTCTGGATCATCATCATTGTAATCGATAAGATCTTCTTCAGTTCCAAAGGCATTAACTTTTTTACGTTTTTTACGACGTTTTTTCAAGTCTTCATCATCCATTGATGAAACAATTTCTTCATCGATTGAATCAATTGGATACCATGAACGTAAGCCCCAACGATTTTCTCCAAGTGAAATGAAGCTTCCATCAATATTTAAATCTGTATAAAAACGAGCCATGCGTGCTTCTAATTGCTCATCGCTTAACTCCATATATGATTGAACTTCTACTAATAATTGATTAAAGTCCATCACTTCTTGTTTTACTTCCAAGATAGCATGTGCTACTTCAACCATTGATAATTCATTTTTGTTGATTCCATCCAGTGCTTTTAATTCCAAAGGATACACTTCCTTTCCACATATTCCTTAACAGTATAGCACACAAAAGCTATAATACGCTACTATTGCACAATGTTTTCTTTAAGAATTTCCATATTTACTGTAAATTCTCCTAAATTTTCTCCTAATTGAGATAATTGGTATTCAAAGGAAATTTGTTTCCAATCAGACGAAACTTCTACATTCTTCGTTTTAATCTCAAATAAAATTTCTTGTCCTTGAGCTAATTGATAACGACCCTTTGTTTTCTTTTGATGTTGGAATACTAATTGACTAGCTACTTCACCTTTACGGAATAATTGGATTTCTCCATCAGATACAAGTAAATCTACTTTTGTTTGAGTTTCTTTTTCGTGATAAGACAACGCTAATTGTTTCTGTTCAGTCTTCCATTCAATTGATTCAATCGGTGCTTCTAATTTCGTTTGTAAAGTTTCTCCGGCTTGGATAATTTTTGTATGAACTCGAATCATTTTGACACCTCCATTCATTCTTTATGAAAAAGAGAGAAGGAGTGAATAAAAGTCGGAAATTCCGTTTTCTATTCACCCCCAGTGATTATTTAACTGAACGTATTATAGAAAATTCTCTTCTTCTACGTTTCAGTTCTCTCAGTTATTAATATTTTGCTAATTCTTCTTGTAATAATTGGTTTACAACTCCAGGATTTGCTTTTCCTTTTGTTTGTTTCATAATTTGACCTACTAAGAAGCCAACTGCACGATCTTTACCATTTTTGAAGTCTTCAATAGACTGTGCGTTATTAGCTAACACATCTTGAATAATTGGTAATAATTGTGATGGATCACTTAATTGAATCATACCATGTTTTTCAACAACTTGACGAGCAGTTCCGCCTTCTTCAGCTAATAATAAGAATACTTTCTTCGCTAATTTAGAGCTGATTGTTCCGTCGCCAATTAATTGAATCATTTCTGCTAAACTTTGTGGAGTTAATAATAAATCATGTAATTCTAATTTTTTACTATTTAAATGAGCAGAAATATCTCCCATCAACCAGTTAGAAGCTAATTTTGGATCGCTACCTGCTTCAACTGTTTCATCAAAGAAATCAGACATTTCTTTTGATAATGTTAAGACCATTGCATCATATTCTGGTAATCCAAATTCACGAATATAACGTTCACGACGAACGGTTGGCATTTCAGGAATTGATTGACGAACTTCTTCTACCCATTCATCTGAAATTTCTAAGTTTGGTAAGTCTGGTTCTGGGAAGTAACGGTAGTCACTTGAACCTTCTTTCACACGCATTAAAATTGTTTGTCCATTTGACTCATCAAAACGTCTTGTTTCTTGACCAATAACGCCACCACTACGTAATACTTGAGCTTGACGTACTTCTTCAAACGCTAAACCTTTACGTACATTATTGAATGAGTTTAAGTTTTTCAACTCTGTTTTTGTACCGAATTTTTCTTGACCATAAGGACGTAAAGAAATATTCGCATCACAACGCATTGAGCCTTCTTCCATTTTCACATCCGATACGCCTGTAAACATAATAATTTGACGTAATGCTTCTAAATAAGCATAGGCTTCTTCAGGAGAACGCATATCCGCTTCAGATACAATCTCAATTAATGGAGTTCCTTGACGGTTTAAGTCTACATATGAGAAACCATCCGTTCCGTGAGTATTTTTACCAGCATCTTCTTCTAAGTGAACACGCTCGATACGGATACGTTTTGTTTTTCCTTCTACTTCAATATCAATCCATCCATCATGACCAATTGGGTAATCAAATTGAGAAATTTGATACGCTTTTGGATTATCAGGGTAGAAATAGTTTTTACGGTCAAATTTTGTATGTTGTGAAATTTCACAGTTTAAGGCTAATGCTGCACGCATTCCAAATTCAATGGCACGTTTGTTAATAACTGGAAGTACCCCTGGATATCCCCAGTCAATAACGGTTGTATTTGTATTTGGCTCTGCTCCAAAATGAGCTGGTGAAGGAGAGAAGATTTTTGAATCTGTTTTTAACTCTACGTGAACTTCTAGCCCAATAATTGTTTCAAAATTCATCTTATTTTCCTCCTTATACGTTTGCTTGTTTTAAGTAATAGTCATTTGCTTGTTCAAATGCAAATGCAGCTTGATAAATAGTTTGTTCTTGGAAGTAATTTCCGATTAATTGGATACCAATTGGTAAACCTTCACTAGAGAATCCAGCAGGTACAGAAATCGCTGGAAGACCTGCTAAGTTTACAGGAACTGTTAATAAGTCTGCCATATACATTTCAATTGGATCATCATTTCTTTCGCCAATTCCATAAGCAGTTGAAGTTGTTACAGGTCCTAAAATTAAATCATAGTTAGCAAATACATTCGCAAAATCTTGTTTAATTAATGTACGAACTTGTCCTGCTTTTTTGAAGTAAGCATCATAGTAACCAGAACTTAATGAAAATGTTCCTAACATAATACGACGTTTTACTTCCATACCGAATCCCTCAGTACGGCTCATAACATATAAATCTTCTAAAGTTTTCGCTTCAGCTGAACGGTGTCCATAACGAATACCGTCAAAACGTTGTAAGTTAGAAGACGCTTCTGAAGAAGCAATAATATAGTATGCAGGAATACCATATTTAGAATAAGGTAAGCTCACTTCTTCTACCGTTGCTCCTAATGCACGATATTGTTCAGCTGCTTTTAAGACTGCTTTACGAATTTCAGGATCAATTCCATCTCCTAAATATTCTACTGGTAAAGCAATTTTTAATCCTTTAATATTCCCATTAATTTGTTGGTAATAATTTGGAACAGGTACATTCACACTTGTAGAATCACGGTGATCATATCCACTGATTGCTTCTAATACTAATGCATTATCTTTAACTGTACGAGTTAATGGTCCAATTTGGTCTAAGCTTGATGCAAAGGCAATTAGTCCATAACGAGATACACGACCATATGTTGGTTTCATTCCGACAATCCCTGTAAAGCTTGCAGGTTGACGAATTGAACCACCTGTATCAGAACCTAAAGTGGCTAATACTTCTCCAGCTGCTACAGCTGCTGCAGAACCACCTGAAGATCCTCCAGGAACTTTTGTTAAATCCCAAGGGTTTCTAGTTTTCTTGAAATAAGAATTTTCTGTCGAACCACCCATGGCAAATTCATCCATGTTTAATTTCCCTACATTCACGGCACCTGTTTTTTTCAACAAGTCCATTACATGTGCATCATAAATTGGATTGAAATCTTCCAACATACGACTTGCAGCTGTTGTGATTAAATCACGAGTTACAATATTATCTTTAATCCCGATTGGTAAACCTTGAAGAGAAAGAGTTGAATCATAACCTTTTTCATCCGCAGCTTTTGCTTGAGCCATTGCTTCTTCTTCATTTAATGCTAAGAAAGCTCCAACTTTATCATCTACTGCTTGAATTTTTTCAAATGTTGCACTTGTTAATTCTTGAGAAGTAAATTTCTTTTGAACTAAACCTTCATGCAAGCTTACTAATGTTTGATTTTCTAATAAACTCATGCGTCTTACTCCTCTCCTTCACCCATAATTGCAGGTACTTGGATAAATCCATCCTCGCTTGTTTTTACATTTCTCATTAACAAATCACGATCTGTTCCTTTTACCGGCACATCTTCACGTAAAACATTCACTAATGAATATCCATGAGTTGTCACTTCCACTCCTGTTGTATCCACTTCTTTTAATTGTTCTACCATATCGATGATATCACTCATTTGCTCTGTGAAATGTAAAATCTCATGATCTGCAAATGATAATTTCGCCAATTTTGCAACGTGACGTACTTCTGATTCTTCAATTGCCATGACTGTTCCTCACTTTCTACTTTTCTTTCGTTTCTATTGTAAAAGGCACGTACCTTTTATGTCAATCTTTAATCAAAAACATGATACGTAAACACACCTTGAGTTGTATCTTGCATTAAGAATGCTTCCATACCATTAATCGATGAAATACGAACTTCTACCGGTGTTGTTTTTGGTAAGTATTTATTCGCAACATCTGTTACATGTTGCGCTAAAGCAATAATTTCTGATTCTCCATAAAATTGAGTCATAATATTAACAACCATTTTTTTAGGCGCATTTTCTTGATAATAAACTTTTGCGGTTACTCCTGACAAATTCGGGAAGAAGTTTTGAACTTCTGTTCTAAAGTTTTCAAAAGCTGATGATTCTTCTGTTGGATTACCATCAATTAATGGTAATACTACAATTTTTTGATTCATATTTGTCCAATTTGTAATTTCAGTACCTTCTACTGAAGTAGCTTCTAAAATATAAACTCCTCCACCGATATCGTCTTTAGGAGCTTGCTTAAAGATTCCAAACACAATCGGCACTGTCTTTAATGCATCATTTTGACGTAAACGAGTTAATACTGTATTAGCAATTGATTTTGCTTGTTTCAACATTTCTTCATTAGAAATTTCTTGTTCTGCATCTTTATCTCCAGCAGTGTAATAATCTACTGAATTCATCGCAAGACCGATACTAATCCCACCTAGTTCATAATTATTTTCTGTTTGAATCATGAAATCTTGTTCTAAAATTTGCGCTAAATAATATGGATTTCTCTTACTTGGATCTGTTTCACCATTATCTTCTGGGTTTAATCCATCTGGATTTTTCTCAGATTTACGAGCGACCCATTGATTTGTTGTTGTTGAATCAATAACTTGTCCTTCTCTAAAGAAATATTGATTCGTTGGAAAAACTGCACGTGATAATTCAATTAATCCTGATTCAAAATTTCTTAAGTTAAATCCAGTATTTAAACTTAATGTTGCTCCACGAGTTTTACTTACTTGATACTTACCATTCGTAATCAACGCTCGATAAAATTGATTCGACAATTGGTTTGTTGTTGGTTGAGCCACTTTTGCACGTGAAGATTCTGATTCAACATTTTTTTGTGTTGCCTGATTAATATTCGCACACCCTGCTAATAACATCATTGTTGCACTAGCCAGAGTGATGATTTTTTTCTTCATAACGATTCCTTTCCTTCAATGATTGTTCTAAATTGTTCTTCATCCCATACTAAAATCCCTAAAGATTCTGCCTTTGTTAACTTACTTCCTGCTTGAGCTCCAGCAATCACTAAGTCTGTTTTTTTAGAAACAGATCCCGTCACTTTTCCACCTAGAGACTCAATCGCTTCTTTAGCTTCTTGTCGTGTCATCTGTTCTAACGTTCCTGTTAACACAACTGTTTTTCCAGCTAAAAGTGAGTCTTCAAAATGAGCTGACTTAGCTTTTCCTAAATAAGTCATATTAACTCCTGCTGTTTTTAGTTCTTCTAACATTTCTTGAACAGTTTCTTGGTTAAAATAAGCCAAAACACTATGCGCAATAACTTCTCCTAACCCTTCAATGGCAACCAATTCGTCCACCATCGCTTTTTGAAGGTTCTCCATTGTTTCAAAATGCATCGCTAAATCTTTCGCTGCTTTTGATCCTACATTTCGAATACCTAGACCCGTTAATAAACGCTCTAGTGAATTTTGTTTACTCGTTTCAATTGCCTGTAAGATTTTCTGCGCAGATTTTTCTTGAATTTTATCGAGTGTTAATAATTGTTCCATTGTTAAGTGATATAAATCTGCCACATCTTGAACCAATCCACTTTCAAATAATTGATGAATGATTCTTGTTCCAACTCCAGACATATTCATCGCATCTCTCGATACAAAATGAGTTAATCCTTCTTTTAGAAGAGCAGGACATTTTGGATTCATACATCTTAAAGCAACCTCTTCTTCTAAATGAACGAGTGGGTTCGAACACGAAGGACATTTTTCTGGAATTTCATACGGTGGTAATCCTTCTGGACGTTTTTCTAAAATCACTCGAGTTACTTCTGGAATAATATCGCCCGCTTTATGAACGACAACCGTATCTCCAATTCGAATATCTCTTTCTCGAATTAAATCGACATTATGTAAGCTAGCACGTTTCACAGTAGTTCCTGCAAGAAATACCGGATCCATGACGGCTGTCGGCGTGACTACTCCTGTACGTCCTACTGTCCATTCAATCTCTCGCACAATGGTCTGTGCTTCTTCTGCAGGGAATTTATAAGCAATTGCCCATTTTGGAGCTTTTACGGTAAATCCAATTTCTTCTTGCGCTTTAAAGTCATTGACCTTAATCACAATTCCATCAATTTCATAAGGAAGATTATTTCTCTCCACTGTCATTTTTTCAATAAATGCCCATACTTCATCAATCGAATGACATAAAGCTCTTTCTTGATTCGTGACAAAGCCTAATGCTTGCATTTTTTCTAGCAATTCGATTTGAGAAGCTACTTCTAAAGCTTCTACACTAGGGCTTTGATATAGAAATACTGCTAAATTTCTACTAGCTGCTACTTTAGAATCTAATTGTCTTAAACTTCCTGCAGCTGCATTTCTAGGATTTGCAAATACTTCTAACCCTTCTTCTTCCCTTGATTGATTTAGTTGTTGGAACGATTTCTTCGGCATATAACATTCCCCACGAACTTCAATCGACCATGGTTGTTCTAATGAAAGAGGAACAGATTTAACCGTTCGAATATTATGCGTAATATCTTCCCCTATTACCCCATCTCCTCTTGTAGCACCTAGAACTAACTGACCTTCTTGATACGTTAGCGCTACAGATAAACCGTCAATTTTCAATTCGCACACATAGTCAATTGTGCGATTCGTTAATTTTTTAATTCGATCATCAAATGCTTGTAAATCTTCTTTTGAAAAAGCATTTGATAAACTCAACATAGGATTTTGATGGGTTACTTTTTCAAAACCTTCTAAAACAACACCCCCAACACGTTGAGTTGGAGAATCTGGAGTAACCAATTGTGGATACTCCGTTTCTAGCCGTACTAGTTCATGATATGTTTCATCATACTCATGATCCGTAACTGTTGGACGATCTTGAACATAATATTCATGACTCCAACGATTTAATTGTTCTCTTAATTGTTGGACTTTTTGTTCTATTGAAATATCCATTTACGACTCCTCTATTCTTTCAATTGGGGCAAAACTTGCTAATAATCGTTTAATACCCATTCCTGCAAAAGCTACATCAATTTCTTGATTCGTACCTTCCCCTGTCACTTTTACAACTGTTCCAACATTCCATTTTTTATGCATCACCTTGTCGCCAACTTTCCATACCGCTCCATCATTGGCAGTCACTGTCTGTTTACGTACTGGTTGGATACTAGAAGGTTGCACTGCTTTTGGTTGATAAGCAGTTGCCTGAGATTTCGCTCTATATT
>CALATC010000016.1 GCA_937891475.1 uncultured Granulicatella sp.
TACCGCGTCCGAACGCTCCGCTTTCTGTGTAAACTTCAACTTCGATAGTTGGGTTACCACGTGAATCTAATACTTCTCTTGCTAATACATCTGTAATAAATGGCATGATTTATTAACTCCTTTATATTTATTTGTACGTTTCTATTTTAGTCGAAAAATGCTTTCTATGCAATCTTTTCCTTAAATTGAAAGCCTTTTTTTATGATTATTTTTGAATTAAGCTTTCGCCTGTCATTTCTTCAGGTTTTGCTACATTCAATAAATCTAACATTGTAGGTGCAACGTCAGCTAAACGACCACCTTCACGTAATGTAACACCTTTTTTCGTTACAATTACTGGTACTGGAACTGTTGTATGCGCAGTATGTGGAGTACCTTCTGGTGTAATCATTGTTTCTGAGTTACCGTGGTCAGCAAAGATAATTGCAGTACCACCTTTAGCTAAAATAGCATCCACTACTTTACCTAAGTTTTCATCTACTGCTTCGATTGCTTTAATCGTTGGCTCTAACATACCAGAGTGTCCAACCATATCTGGATTTGCGAAGTTTAAGATGATTGCATCATTTTCATCATTTTGAATTGAGTTATATAAAGCGTCTCCTACTTCATAGCAACTCATTTCAGGTTTTAAGTCATATGTTGCAACTTTTGGAGAAGGAATTAAAATACGGTTTTCTCCTGTGAACTCTTCATTACGTCCACCATTCATAAAGAATGTAACGTGAGGATATTTCTCAGTTTCTGCAATACGTAATTGTGCTAATCCTGCTTTAGATAATACTTCTCCTAAAACATTTGTCATAGGAATTGGTGGGAATGCAACTTCTGCATCTACACTCGGATTGTATAATGTCATTGTCACAAATTTAACATTTGCAGCATGTTCACCACGATCAAAGTTTGTCCACTCTTTATCTGTAAATGCATTTGATAATTGAATCGCACGGTCAGGACGGAAGTTAAAGAAAATAACTGCATCATTTTCTTCAATTTTCGCAACTGGTTGGCCATCTTTAACGATTACTGATGGAATCACAAATTCATCTGTTACATTTTCAGCATAACTGTGATCAATTACTGCTTGAGCTGATTCGAATTGTGGTCCTTTTGCATGTGCAATTGCATCATAAGCTAATTGAACACGTTCCCAACGTTTGTCACGGTCCATTGCATAGTAACGACCTGATACTGTTGCGATTTGACCTACTCCAACTTCAGCAATTTTTTCTTCTAAAGTCTTAATATAAGCTGGACCAGCTTTTGGATCCACGTCACGTCCATCCATAAATGCATGAACATAAACTTTAGAAATACCTTTTGCTTTTGCTGTTTCAATTAATGCTAATAAATGATTGATATGGCTGTGTACTCCACCATCAGATAATAATCCAAATAAGTGTAATGCAGAACCATTTTCTAATACATGATTAAACGCACCATTTAATGCTGGGTTTGTATCGAATTCACCATCTAAAATTGCTTTATCAATACGAGTTAAGCTTTGGTATACGATACGACCTGCACCGATATTTGTATGACCTACTTCTGAGTTCCCCATTTGTCCATCTGGTAAACCTACATCTAAACCTGATGCTTTTAATGTTGTATGAGGAAATTCATTATAATAACGGTCAAAATTTGGTTTCTTTGCTTGTGCTACAGCGTTACCTTCTACTTCTGGTCTCCATCCGAAACCATCTAAGATAATAATCGCTACTGGTGATTTAGACATTATTTTACTGCCTCCAATAAAGCTAAGAATGATTCAGGTTGTAAGCTTGCTCCACCTACTAAAGCTCCATCCACATCTGGACAAGCCATGTATTCTTTAATATTTTCAGGTTTAACAGAACCACCGTATTGTACACGTACTTTATCAGCTACTTCTTGACCAAAGTCTGCTGCTACAACGTCACGTACTACTTTACACATTTTTTGAGCATCATCTTGAGAAGCTGATTTACCAGTTCCGATAGCCCAAATTGGTTCATATGCAATGACTAATGATGAAACTTGTTCATTTGATAATCCAGCTAACGCAGCAGAAACTTGTGCTCCTACAAACTCAGCAGCTTTACCAGCTTCATAAGTTTCTAATGTCTCACCACAACAAATAATTGGTAACATACCGTTTGCAAAAATAGCTTTTGCTTTTTTATTAATATCAGCATCAGTTTCGTGGAAATATTCACGACGTTCTGAGTGTCCAATTACTACATAGTGAACGCCCATTTCTGATAATACTTTTGGAGAAGTTTCTCCTGTATAAGCACCTTCTTGTTCGAAGTAGCAGTTTTGAGCAGCTACTTTTAATTCTGAACCTTCAGCTGCAGCTAATAAAGTAGATAAATCAACTGCTGGAGCTGCTACAGCAGACTCAACAACTTCTGATGATGGTAATTTACCTGCTAAAGCCTCAACAAATGCTTGAGTTTCTTTAGGGTTTTTATTCATTTTCCAGTTTCCTGCAATAATTGGTTTACGCATAATTTTTCCTCCTAAAATTGTTTATGAAGCAGACTCACGAAAATGAATGCATCATTTCAGTGAGTCTCTTTCAATTTTTTTAAATTATTTATCACTAATTGAAGCTACACCAGGTAATTCTTTACCTTCTAGGTATTCTAATGAAGCTCCACCACCAGTTGAGATATGAGTGAATTTATCAGCATATCCTAGTGAAATTGCTGCTGCTGCAGAATCTCCACCACCGATGATTGTTGTAGCACCCTCTAAAGAAGCAATAGCTTCACATACACCGATTGTTCCTTTAGCAAAGTTAGATAATTCGAATACACCCATAGGTCCATTCCATACAACTGTTTTAGCATCTTTTAAGTAGCTAGCAAATAATTCAACAGTCTTAGGACCAATGTCTAATCCTTCTTGGTCAGCTGGAATTTGGTCAGAAGGTACAGTTGTAGCAACTGCATCATTTGAGAATTCTTTTGCAACTACATTGTCAATTGGTAATACTAATTTGTCGCCAGCTTTTTCCATTAATTGTTTTGCTAATTCGATACGATCTACCTCTAATAATGATAGACCTACTTCACGACCCATAGCTTTGAAGAATGTATAAGCCATTCCTCCACCGATTAACACTTTATCAGCTTTATCAATTAAGCTTTCGATAACGCCAATTTTATCTGAAACTTTCGCTCCACCTAAAATAGCTACGAATGGACGTTCTGGTGTATCTACTGCTCCACCGATAAATTTAATTTCTTTTTCCATTAAGAAACCAGCTGCAGTTTCTAATTGGCTAGCAATTCCTACGTTTGAAGCGTGAGAACGGTGAGCTGTACCAAATGCATCATTTACGAACAACTCTCCTAAAGATGCCCAATATTTGCCTAACTCAGGATCGTTTTTAGATTCTTTTTTGCCATCTAAATCTTCGAAACGAGTGTTTTCAAATAATAAAACATCTCCTTCAGCTAAACCATTAATAGCTGATTCTAATGCTTCTCCACGAGTTTCTGGAACGAATGTTACATCTTTTTTCAATAATTCTGATAAACGTACAGCAACTGGACGTAAGCTTAAACGAGCTTTATCTTCTTCAGATTTTACTTTTCCTAAGTGAGAGAAAAGAATTACTTTTGCATGATTGTCAATCAAGTATTGAATAGTTGGTAATGCTTGAACAATACGGTTGTCATCTGTAATAACGCCATCTTTTAATGGAACATTAAAGTCAACACGTACTAATACTTTTTTACCTTTAACAGATAAATCTGTCACAATTTTTTTAGCCATAGAATAGCCTCCTAGAAAAAATTTATTTGGAGCGAGTGTAATACCCACATTATGAAAACAGGGCGAGGAAGCGAATGCTTCCATCGCCCTGAAAAATTCGATACGATTAGCTATATCAAAACTTTATATTATAAGTTTGCAAAGTATTGTAAAGTACGAATTAATTGTGCAGTATATGACATTTCATTATCGTACCAAGAAACTGTTTTAACTAATTGTTTGTCGCCTACAGTCATTACTTTAGTTTGAGTAGCATCAAATAATGATCCATAAGTGATACCTACGATATCAGTAGATACTAATGGTTCTTCAGTATATCCGTAAGATTCAGTTGCAGCAGCTTTCATAGCAGCATTAATTTCTTCAGCTGTAACTGGTTTTTCTAATACTGTTACTAATTCTGTTAATGAACCTGTTGGTACAGGAACACGTTGAGCAGCTCCATCTAATTTACCGTTTAATTCTGGAATTACTAAACCGATAGCTTTAGCAGCACCAGTTGTGTTAGGAACGATGTTTACAGCTGCAGCACGAGCACGACGTAAGTCACCTTTTGCGTGAGGTGCATCTAATGTGTTTTGGTCACCAGTGTAACCGTGAATTGTAGTCATTAATCCTTCAACGATTCCGAAGTTATCGTTTAATGCTTTAGCCATAGGTGCTAAACAGTTTGTAGTACATGAAGCACCAGAAATAACTGTTTCTTTACCTGTTAAAATGTCATGGTTTACGTTGTATACAACTGTTGGTACATCGTTACCACCAGGAGCAGAGATAACAACACGTTTAGCTCCACCTTTTAAGTGTAATTCAGCTTTTTCTTTAGAAGTGAAGAAACCAGTACATTCTAAAACGATATCAACGCCTAGTTCTCCCCATGGTAATTCTTCAGGATTACGGTTAGCTAATACTTTAACTTCTTTACCGTTTACGCGGAATGCGCCTTCTAATACTTCAACTTCTCCGTTGAAACGTCCTTGTGTTGAATCGTATTTTAATAAGTGTGCTAATTGTTTAGCATCTGTTAAGTCGTTGATTGCAACAACTTCTAATCCTTCCACTTCTTGAATACGACGGAATGCTAAACGTCCAATACGTCCGAAACCGTTAATACCAACTTTAACTGTCATAATAGTTTTTCCTCCTAGGGATATATTTTTTTATTTTTAGCGGGTTACCCCGTTCAAAACCATATTTGCTAAACTCTCATCAATCACAAACCATGTTCGATCAATAGGAGCTAATTTAGCATAAGCCATTAAAGCTTCTGCCTTTTGAGCACCTTCCACAATAGCAATACTATGTGGGATGGACTCTAAATCACTAAGATGCAAACCTACTCGTGGAAGTTTAAAAACAACCTTTCCTTTTGCATCGAAGAAACAACCAAACGCTTCACCTACAGCACGCCTACTTGCAATAAACTGACTTTCTTGAGGTAACAACCCTCTTCGTTCAGCCATGACACTTGCATTTCCAACGCTATACAATAAACAATTCGCTTGTTTCATCATTGTCAATGTTTGTGAAACCAATGGTTCTTGTAATAACGGAAGATACGTCTCTTTACTAACATGTTCCGGAACATATAATGAAAAATGTTCTCCACCTGTTTTTGTCGCCATCTTTTCACTAACACTATTTGCTTGAATTAAAGTGGAACCGCCCACTCCTCCTCTTGCAGGTACAAATGAAATTTCACGTTGTTGTAAAATCTCTTTTGAAAAATATTCTGCTACCATTGCCATCGTTCTACCACCCGTCACTGTAACGATTGATTGATCAACCGGCAACATCCATTTCATCAATTCCTGTACTTGATTACTAATTTGCAGCCCTTTATTTGGACCACTGTCAGTAACCACTTTACAAAATCTAATTCCTAGCTTATCCGAAATTTCTTTTTCAAAATCAGTCATTTCGATACACTGTTGAATGATTGAAGTTAATCCAAGATAAGTATCTTTTCCTAACTCAGTAACAAACATTCCTTTTGCAGAATATGTAATTAAACCTTGTTCTTTTAGTAAATCTGTTTCAGAACGAAGAATCCGTTCCGATATTTCCAACTGCTTTGCAAGCCCTCTTCGACCAATCGGTTGTGTTCGTTGTATCGCTCGCAAAATTTGGAAACGAATTTTTAACATTTGATTGCTTTCGGGGACTAGAAGTTGCATTAATCTCATACAATCCATAATTCCGATTCCCTTCGTTTCATTACTGGGCTAAAAACCGTCCCTAAAAATCAGCTATCTATACATAGAAAACTTTCTTAATTACACAAATATTGTACCAACAATATTTGTAAAATGCAACTTGAAAGTGTTTAATATTTTCTAAAAAAATATTAAACCGGGACTTTTTGAGTCCCTTTCTCTTTCTTTTTTCTCTTTTAAAGTTGTCTTTTTCTGCTTTTTCTAAATCAATACTTTTTTTGTAAGGGTTTCTTCTTGTTTTTTCATATAAATTTGGATAAAATATTCTTACATTGTTAGCCATCTTAGTGTAATGGATATCACATAAGATTCCGGTTCTTATAATGGGGGTTCGATTCCCTCAGGTGGCGTTATTTGTAATTTCTTGTCATTTTCTAAGATTGCAAAACATTGTCAAATCAACGTTTTATCATTCTTAACGTTTCTTGAAATTACCGATTCCACGGAACATTTATGGAACAACTTTGTAACAAAAAAGGTGCTATTTTGAGTAGCACCTTTTTTGTACAGATCATTCTTAATTTTAGATTATCGCGAACTCTTCTTCATCATTTCCAGCATTTCAATGTTTTCGAATTTAATTTAATTTTCCTCTACTTCAACTTTTTCTTGAATTGCGTATTCTGTTAATTTAATGGCATACTCTAGTTTCATACCGTATACGCTTGTTATTCCTTTTTTCCAATCATTTACTGTACTATAACTTATCCCAGTTTCTTTTCCTATCTTGTATGCTGAATATTTTTTAAGTACTTCTTCAATTAATTTTACATTTGCTATCATTTGTCATCGCCTCCTGCATAATTCAAAATTGACTATCGTTTATTAAAATATTGTTGAAATTTTGGATGAGTTGAAATGTACTTTCTAAAATTGGATTCACCGATAGTCAACTCATGATTTTTTACTAAAAAACGCCATAAATCTGCTTTCTTTTAACAATTTGCCAAGCGTCGTCATTCAATAATTCTTGAATTAATGAATGTAATGAATCGATTTTTGATTTTCTAACTCTTATTTTAGATTTGTTATAGCCGTTATAGTACTTTTTAACAATTCTACGAACAACATAAAACTTTCTAGATAAGTCAGAAAAATTAGATTTTAATTTTTGCTCTTCCATAATCATGCAAAATTTTAGTAAATCAGATAATTCATTTACTGAATCTAATTTTATCATAATCATTTACACCTCATCACCATTATGACAGATGGATATTTAAAAGTACAATTGTTACACCCAAAATTCATTCCTATCATCACATTTTTATTGAGTTGCCTTTTTTATTATTATATACTGAGAGTGAGGGAAGTTATCCTTCCCCTCTATTAAAGAAAAACGTTATCTGCGGTGTTTGCGAGACATAGGCTTGTTACGTTTTATTTCTTGGCATCCTATTTAGGATGCCTTTTTCATATAATCATCAATTTTTTGAGTGCAAAAAAGCCAGGGCTTAACACCCTGGCTTATTTGCAGTTTTATAGCTCACCATACTATTAGACTGCGAATTATTTTTCTAAACCTTCAATAATTTTTGTTAAGTTCCATTTCATCATGCTTAAGTAGCTATCTCCATCTTTACCTTTTTCAGCAATTGAGTCAGTAAAGATTGTTGAGTAAATTGGCTTACCTGATTCTTGTGAAACTGTCTTCATTGGGCGTTCGTCAACACTTGATTCAACGAATAATGAAGGAACTTTAGAATTTTTAAGAATTTCTACTAAACGAGTTGTTTGTTCAGGAGTACCTTCTTCTTCAGTATTAATTTCCCAAATGTAAGCTGATGGAACTCCATAAGCTTTAGAGAAGTACTTGAAGCATCCTTCACTCGTAACAATTAATTTTTTCTCTTCTGGAATTTTAGCAAGACGTTCTTTTGCGTCTTTATCTAATTTATCCAATTCAGCAACATATTTATCAAGATTCTTTTGGTAAGTATCTTTATGTTCTGGATCTTTTGCAATTAATTGTTTTGCAATATTTTTAGCATAAATCACACCATTTTCGATGTTTAACCATGCATGAGGGTCTTCTTTACCTTTTTCTTTTTCCCCTTCAAGGTAAATTACATCAACGCCATCACTTACTGCAAAGTAATCTTTATCTGCTACTTTACCAGCATTTTTAACCATTTTTGTAAACCAAGCATCATCTGCATTTTCTAAGTTAATTCCATTATAGAAAATTAGGTCTGCATCATGAATTTTTTGAACATCTTGTGGTAATGGTTCATATTCGTGTGGATCTTGTCCAACTGGAACAATACTGTGAATGTCCGCTAAATCTCCAGCAACATTTTTTGTAATATCATAAATGATAGAGTTTGTTGCTACTACTTGTACTTTTTTAGGTTCATTACTTTTTGTTGTAGTTGTAGATGTAGATGTTGTGTTTGTTGAACATCCTGCAAAACCTACTAATGATAATAAACCGACTGTTAATAATTTCCCGATTTTCATGCTTTTTTCCTACCTTCCCTTTGTTTTGGTGATACAATAAAACTAATCACAAAGAAAGCTGCAGCAGTTAATACAATGGTTGATCCTACTGCAATATTAAACGTATAGCCGATTACTAAACCAACAATCGAAGAAAGTGAACCAAACATCGCTGATAAAGCTAACATGGTTTTCAAACTCTTCGAATATAAATACGCTGTTGCTGCTGGTGTAATCAGTAACGCTACAATCATAACTGTTCCGACACTTTGCATTGCTGTAATCGAAACTAATGCTAAAAGAAACATCAATAAGTAATGATAGAATGATACATTCAATCCTGCCGAACGAGCAAAGACTGGGTCAAAACTCGTTACTTGTAATTCTTTAAAGTAAGAAATAATCGTTACAAAAACAAATATTCCCACAATTGCCGTAATCAATAAATCAAAATCTTGGACTGCTAAAATATTCCCGAATAAAATATGGAATAAGTCAGTCGAACTTTTCGCAACACCGATTAAAATAATTCCTAAAGCTAAAAATGAACTAAAGGTAATTCCTATCGCAGTATCACTTTTTACGACACTATTTCGATTAATAAAAGCAATAATAAACGATGCTAATAATCCAAACGCTAGTGCTCCAAAGAAGAAGTTAATACCAAGAATAAAAGATAATGCTACCCCTGGTAACACCGCATGAGAAATCGCATCTCCCATTAACGACATTCCACGAAGAATGATAAAACATCCAATCATTCCGGCAACTGCTCCAATTAAAACAGAAGAAATTAATGCATTTTGCACAAAATGATAGTTCATTAATCCTTGTAAAAAATTATTCATGAGTTTGTCCCCCTTGAGCTATGAAAACTTCTCCACCGTAAGTTTTTCTAATTTTTTCAGGAACAAATGTTTCCTCAGTTTTTCCACTATCTACAATTCCACGATTCACTAAAATGACTTGATCAAAATAATCACGTACTTTCGATAAATCATGATGCACCATTAAAATAGTCTTACCTTCTTCTTTCCATTGACGAATTAAAGTCATAATGACTTTTTCACTCATCATATCAATCCCAACAAATGGTTCATCTAAGAAGATGTAATCTGCTTTTTGGACTAAACAACGTGCTAATAATACCCTTTGGAATTGTCCGCCAGATAATGCTCCTATTGGACGATTGGCTAATTCTGTTAATCCAACTTCTTCAATCGCTTCATCGACATCTTTCCAATCTTGAGCGTTTAACCGTTGAAATGGTTTCATTTTTACAGTTTTTCCTAATGCTACACATTCACGAATCGTAATTGGAAATGTAAAATCCAAATTACTTTTTTGTTCAACGTATGCAATTCTCCCTAGCGATTGACTCGCTGCTTCTCCATCAAATGTCACTTTTCCCGTATGCGGAATTAATCCTAGAATTGCTTTTAATAAAGTAGATTTCCCTGCCCCATTAGGACCAATAATTCCCAAAATCGTTGGGCCATTAACTTCTACATGACAATCCTTTAAAACATCTGGTTGCATTGCGTAAGATACTCCCAGATTTTCGACTTTAATCATGAATCTGCCTCCTTCTTTCTGTCATATTTCTTATGCCAATAATTAGGTTACCCTAAATACTTTCTCTCGTCAAGAGTTTTTTAGGTACTCCAAAATATTTTTGAAAAATTCCGATTTTTATATAAAAAAAGATAAAGAACAAAACGCTTTCATGTTCTTCATCTCTTTTAAGCCTATTCTTTTTTATCTTCTTTTGCTCCTAAAGCTGTTAATGTATTGGAGAATAAATGATGCTTATAGTCTTTATCAATCTCTTTATAATAACTATAAAAAATATCTACCATGACTAAAATTGGAAATTGTGGAGAAATTAGCCCCCCTTGATCTAACGCATTTTTCATTGCAATTAATACTAATTCATCACAAACTTTTTCACTTTCTTCACTTCGTTTTGAAGTAATTAAAACCGTTTTTGCCCCTTGC
Source organism: uncultured Granulicatella sp. (assembly GCA_937891475.1). The sequence continues at coordinate 10,419 of CALATC010000016.1, forward strand.
TTTTTCGCTTGACGTACCGCCTCTACTACACTTGCATTCGCAGAAACTGATATCCCAATGACTAAACACTGTTCATCCACAAGCACTCGATTCATCAGCATGGTATGCAAATCCGTAATCGCCTCACAAATCATTCCTAGTCGCATAAAACGAAACTTCATCTCATGAGCTGCTAACCCTGAACTCCCTTGTCCATAAATATAAACTCGTTTTGCATTATTCAATAAACCACACACTTTAATGACTTGGCTTTCATCAATTAAAGAAAAAGATTTCGATAGTAATTCTTCATAGTCTGATAAAACTGTTTTCGTTAAATCATTATGAATGACTTCTCCCTCTTTTTTACTTTCTTGAAAATCATAAATAAATTGTCGATATCCCTTATAACCACATTTTTGAGCAAAACGAGTCAATGATGGAATGGATACAAACAATCTCTCCGATACGGCTCTAGCTGACAAAGATTCTTCAGCTGAACTTTGCTTTAAAAAATATTGTGCAATTGTTTTTTCATTAGGGGTTAATGTATCATAAATCGATTCAATTAATGGTGTGACTTTTTTCTCAAAAGATATCATATTGTTACTCCCTTAACCTTTTCATTACTGCTAGTGTATCATATTTTTCAACTCTCGTGTTTTAAAAAAAATAAAAAGCTAGGAGACTTTCATCTCCTAGCTTGAAAGAGTCTGGACAACGATTAGTCATCTACTCCTAAAATTTCATTAATATTGTTCTTATAAAGAATGGCTTTCGCACCATAAATTGCTTGAACTCCACCATTTACTTCTAATACATCTACTGCACCAATAGCTTTTAGAGTTGCTTTGTCTACTTTATCTACAGAACGAACAGCTACACGTAAACGAGTAATACATGCATCTACATCTTCAATATTTTCTGATCCACCTAAAGCTTCGATAATACGAACACTATCTTCTTTTAATGAATCTTTTGTTTCTACAACAGGTTGTGCATCATCTGCTAACTCTTCATCTAAACGACCTGGAGTTGCAACATTGAATTGAACGATGAACCATCTGAATACAACATAGTATAGAACACTCCATACTAAGCCAAATGGAATTTGTAATAACCAATTTGTTTTATCATTTCCTTGTAATACCCCAAATAATGTGAAGTCGATAACCCCACCAGAGAATGTATTCCCAATAGAAATGTTTAAGATATCAGCAATAAAGAAGCTTACACCATCTAAGAATGCGTGAACAACATAAAGTACTGGACTTACGAATAAGAACATAAATTCAATTGGTTCTGTAATACCAGTAATGAATGAAGTTAAAGCTACCCCAAAGAATAAACCAGCATATTTTTTACGACGATCTTTTGGAACACAGTGATACATTGCTAAGCATGCTGCTGGAAGACCAAACATCATTGTAGAGAAACGACCTGCGAAGAAACGAGTTCCTTCAGTAAATAGACCAACATGTGTTGGATCTGCTAATTGAGCAAAGAAGATTTTTTGAGCTCCTGCTACAGTTTGACCTGCAACTACTTCAACGCCACCTAATTCTGTATACCAGAATAATGGATAAATCATGTGGTGTAAACCAACTGCACCACATAGACGCATTAAGAATCCATATAAGAATGTTCCAAATGGTCCAGCTTGTGAGATATAACCACCAGTTGATACTAATAATTGTTGGAATGGAGGCCAAATTACAAAGAAAATACCCCCAACTACAATTGAAGCAAATGAAGTTACGATTGGAACAAAACGGCTACCTCCAAAGAATCCTAAGAATTGAGGTAATTGAATATTGCTATAACGATTATGTAAATAAACCGCTACAGAACCTACTACGATGGCACCAACTACACCTGTATCAATTGAAGCTCCTTCAGCCATATATAATTTAACAAGTGCTTTGATTGTTGCTGTCATTACGAAATAACCAGTAACCCCAGCCAGTGCTGCAGTACCTTTATCACGTTTTGCTAACCCAATACATAAGCCCACACAGAGTAGTAACGCTAAATTCGCAAATACAACTTCCCCCGCTGAACTCATTACTGTGAAAATTGCTTGTAAAAGACTATTATTTAACACTGGATAAGTAGCTACTGTCGTTGGATTTGACAATGCACCACCAATCCCTAATAACAAACCAGCTGCCGGTAAAATAGCAATCGGCAACATAAATGCTTTACCAATTTTTTGTAATACTTTAAACATATGGTTTCCCCCTAATTATTTTCCTTTTATGATTGAATCGCATCTACAAATTTTTTTGTAATTAATTGAGGTCTTGTAATCGCTGATCCAACAACTACACTATAGGCCCCTAATTCAAGTACACGTTTTACCTTTTCAGGCGTATCAATATTTCCTTCTGCAATGAGTGGATGTTTGATAACCTTTAAGACTTCACGGAGAATTTCAAAATCGTTTGCTTCAATTTTATCCCCTTTACTTTGGTTGGTATATCCTACTAATGTACTTCCGATATAGTCGAACCCTAATTCATCTGCATGAATCATTTCTTCAACTGTCGAACAGTCTGCCATTAGTTTTTGAGTTGGATATTTTTGACGAATTTCTTGATAAAATTCATCTAAAGTTTGTCCATTAGGACGACTAGAAATCGTTGCATCTAATGCAATAATTTCCGGTTTTGCTTCCATTAACTCATCCACTTCTTTCATAGTGGCAGTAATATAGACATCAGCATCATCATAATCTCTTTTAATAATTCCAATTACAGGTAAATCAACTGCTTCTTTAATAGCTTTGATGTCTATGACAGAATTAGCACGAATCCCCTTTGCTCCTCCTTCCTTTGCTGCGACTGCCATACGAGCCATAATAAAATCGCTATGCAACGGTTCATGTGGCAACGCTTGGCAAGATACGATTAATTGCCCTTGAATACTCATATTCAGCCTCCTTTATAGTTTTATAAAAGCCTTTACAAGAACAGTATACTTCTACAAGAAAACATTTTCAATATCTACTCGTTTTTTTGAAAGTAATTTCAAAAAATCCGATAATTGATTCTCATTTTCTCTTTAAATTAGAAATTACTTTCACAACTTTTAAAGATTATGAACTATTCTTACATCAAATAATGAAGGACTTACCATTCAAATGATAAGTCCTAAGGGTATAACGATTCAGTTTCAAAGCTTTGGAAGATTATTTTCCTAAATAATATTCTGAAACTACATGTAAGTTTTCATCAAATTCAAAGACTAATGGGGGGAAATTTGGAATTTCCAATCCCATAATCTCGTCATCTGATAATCCTTTAATATGTTTTACTAACGCACGAATAGAATTTCCATGTGCGCCAATAAAAACATTTTTACCAGCTTTTAAATCTGGAGCAATTTTATCCTCCCAAAATGGAAGAACACGTTCCAATGTCACTTTAAGATTTTCTGCATCTGGAATTACAGAATCATCCAGCTTTGCATACCGCCGATCTCCATGTGCTGAATACTCATCATCTCGATCCATTTTTGGAGGTAACACATCATAGGAACGTCGCCAAATATGAACTTGTTCATCTCCAAATTTTTCAGCAGCTTCTGCTTTATTTTTCCCAGTCAAACCACCATAATGACGTTCATTTAAACGCCAAGATTTTTCAACAGGAATCCATAATTGATCACAAGCTTCCAATGCCAAATCCGTTGTTTTAATGGCACGTTTTAGCACTGACGTATAGGCTTGATCAAATTCAATCCCTGCTTCTTTAATTAATTTTCCGGCATCAATTGCTTGTTGAATCCCCTTTTCAGATAAATCAACATCCGCCCAACCAGTGAAGAGATTGGCCTTATTCCATTCTGACTGGCCGTGGCGAGCAAAAACTAATTTTACCATCATATCGCTCTCCTTTTTCTCCTAAACCTTTTCCCGAGTAATAGTATACCCTTTTTCATTATCTATTTAATAATGCTGCAGCAGCTTCATCAACGATAATTGTTACATTTGGATGCTTCTGTAAAATACTAGCAGGCACATCTGTCGTAACATCCCCTTTTACCGTATTTAAAATCGCTTGTGCTTTTTTCTCCCCAAATGCAATTAATAATATTTGTTTTGCATCCATAATTGATTGTAATCCCATTGAATAAGCATATCTTGGCACATCTTCTTCACGTTCAAAGAAACGTTTATTTGCTTCGATTGTCGCTTGTGCTAACGCTACTTTATGTGTTCTTTGAGTAAAAGGTGTTCCTGGTTCGTTAAATCCAATATGGGCATTACTCCCTATCCCCAATAATTGGAAATCAACAGGATTATCTTGTAAAATTTTTTCATATCGCTCCACTTCAGCATCAATATCTTCTGCTAATCCATCTGGTAAATAACTCTTAGCAAATGGTTTTGCTGCAAATAATTGCTCATTCATAAAATAATGATAACTATGTTCATCTTCATTTGATAAACCTGCATATTCATCTAAGTTTACAGATACTCTATCCGAAAAATCTAATGTACTTTGGCGAATTTTTTCATATAAACCAAGAGGGCTTGAACCTGTTGCTAACCCAAAAACTTTCGCTCCCTTTTCATAAGCTTCTTTAAAAACTTCAAACGCAACTTTAGCGCCTTCTTCTTGATTTTTTACAATTTTAATGTCCATAACGCTTCCTCCCTCAACTTGTCATTACCAGTATTGTAACAGAAATTTTCATAAGAATAAATAATAACCTCCGATTTTTAATCAAATATTTTCAAAACAAAAAACTCTATTAGACTCGGAATTATCCTGTCTAATAGAGTTATATTTTTAATTATTTCCAAAAATCATCATAAATCGTAATTGGCAAATGACGTTTATGTTCTGATTTGATGTACCAACTTTCAATGGTTTGAGCATCTTTTTCCGAAACTTCTTTTCCTTCAAGATAGTCATCAATTGCTTCATAAGTTACGCCTAAAGCTACTTCATCAGGAAGTGATGGACGTTCTTCTTCTAAGTCTGCTGTTGGTTGTTTTAAATATAAATGTTCTGGAGCTCCTAAATATTCTAACAACTGACGTCCTTGTCGTTTATTCAAACGCCATAATGGTAAAATGTCTGCTCCACCATCTCCAAATTTTGTATAAAATCCTGTCACAGATTCCGCCGCATGATCCGTACCGATTACCGCACAGCTTGTTTGACCTGCAATTGCATATTGGGCAATCATACGCTCTCTTGCTTTAATATTCCCTTTATTAAAATCACTAATCTGCAAACCCAAACTTGTAATACTATTTGCAGCTGCATCCACTGCTGGTTTAATATCTACTCTCAAAATATCTGACGCTTGCATAAATTCAATGGCATCCATTGCATCTTGTTCGTCTGCTTGAATTCCATAAGGTAGGCGAACAGCATAAAAGCGATAATCTTTTTCTGGATACTCTTGTTTCAACTCATCAATGGCTAACTGAGTTAATTTCCCAGCTAAAGTAGAATCTTGTCCACCACTAATGCCTAATACATAGCCTTTTAAAAAAGAATGCTTGACTAAATACTCTTTCAAAAATTGAATCGTTCTTTTAACTTCTTCTTGAACATCAATTTTCGGCTGCACTTTTAACGTTTCAATAATTTGTTTTTGTAATGGTCTCATGATTTCTTCCTTTTCTATCGAATTAGCTTAAGCGGTTCATTTTCTCTTTTACTTCTGCACGAATTGCTTCAATACTTGCGAGTTTTTGTTGATAAGTTTCTGTAGATAAGTCAACTGGATATTGTTCAGGATTTAAGATACGTTTGTATTCATCCCATAGCGCTTCTACTTGTTCATCTTTATAGGCTTTAATCTCTTTCAATGAAGGCAATGTATACACTAATTTACCTTGTTCAAAAATTGATTGTAAAATTGGACGAGCATCAAAATCTGTCACTGTTTTATTAATATATGTGTAAACTGGATGGAACATATATAATTCTTCTAATTCATCTGGACGTTCATGCCATAATGCAATATAATCCCCTTCGGATTTTCCATCGCTCTTACGAGTAATACGCCATACTTGTTTTTTACCTGGTGTTGAAACTTTTTCTGCATTATTAGAAATTTTCACGGTTGGAACCATTTCACCATTTTCATCTTCAATCGCTACTAATTTATAAACACATCCTAAAGCAGGTTGATCATAAGCTGTAATTAAACGTGTTCCAATTCCCCAAACATCAATTTTAGCACCTTGCATTTTTAAGTTCAGAACAGTTTTTTCATCTAAATCACTTGAGGCATAAATTTTAGCTTCTGTAAAGCCTGCATCATCTAATTGTTGACGAACTTTTTTCGACATATAGGCCATGTCTCCACTATCAATACGAACACCTAAGAAATTAATTTTATCTCCAAATTCTTTCGCTACACGAATCGCATTTGGAACACCTGAACGTAAAATATCATACGTATCTACTAAAAATACACAGTCACGGTGAGTAGAGGCATAAGCTTTAAAGGCTTCATAATCATCACGATACGCTTGTACTAAAGAATGCGCATGAGTTCCTGAAACAGGAATTCCAAACATTTTTCCTGCTCGAACATTACTTGTCGCATTACATCCCCCAATATAAGCTGCTCTTGTTCCCCAAAGCGCTGCATCTAATTCTTGAGCACGTCTTGTTCCAAATTCTAGAACAGGATCATCTCCAGCAACTGTACGAATACGAGAAGCTTTTGTCGCAATGAGTGTTTGGAAATTAATAATATTTAATAGAGCTGTTTCAATTAATTGGCATTCTGCAAGTGTTCCTTCTACTTGAACTAATGGTTCATTGGCAAACACTAATTCCCCTTCAACTGCAGAATGAATATTCCCTTTAAATTTAAAGTTTTTCAAATAATCTAAAAATTCTTCTGGATAAATCTCTAAACTTCTTAAATAGTCTAAGTCTGT
>CALATC010000017.1 GCA_937891475.1 uncultured Granulicatella sp.
TCTTTTCCAATCCCATTTGCTCCACCTGTCACGATAGCAACTTTTCCTGAAAAATTCATAAAAATCACTTCCTTTGATTGATTGTTTACATTCTATTCCTATGAAAAAATCAGTTTGTTATCATTTGTTACTATTTTCACAGTTTTTGCAAATTTTTTATGGAAAATCCGTGAAACTAAAAAAACCTGCTGGATTCACCAACAGGTTACGAAATTGTTCCAATTAATCTAAATATCTTTCTGGTACTTTTAGAACGGCACAGATTTTCTTCAAATCTTCTTTTGATAGAACATTACTTTCATAAATGCTCTTACCACTAACTCTTTGAACATCTAATGCAATATGAGCAGCTTTATCAGCAGTTTCAATTAATCCGAAGCAATCTTGATAATCTACACCAGTAGAAAGCACTCCGTGTTTACTCCAAACAACTAAACGATGAGTTTCCAATTCTTTGGCTGTAGCAGAACCAATTTGTTGAGTTCCTGGTACTTCCCAAGGTAGAACAGCAATTCCGTCAGGGAAAACTACAATTGATTCAGTTAACACTGACCATAAATCTAATGATAAAGATTCAGTTGTTACATCATTTAATAAGCAGTATGTTACAACATTTGTTGCATGATTATGAATAACTACTCTATGATTTGGATTTTGTTTTAATCTAGCTGCATGAGATAATACATGCATGAAGATTTCACTTGTAGGACGTTTTCCTGTAACAAAACCTGCAACTACTTGATAACCTTTATCTGTTAATTGAATGATACCAGTATCCGCATGTGGTTGTGAATGTAATGTTCTAAAATGACTTCCAGAAGCTGTAATTAAAATATATTCTCCTCTTACATGTTCCGGAACATCTAAAACATCCACTTCTTTTCTATTATCAGCATAGTACGTATACTCTGTACCAGCTAAGCTGCTTTCAAGATTTTCGGCTTCTTCAACTGTTAAACGATAACTAACATTTCCTCCGTTATATTCGTCCCAGCCTTTATTCCACATATCATATGTCACTTGACATAATCCTTCAATAAACTTAGGATACCCCATAATTATTCCCCTTCTTTAACTATAATATTTTTCAGCCGTACCTGAAAAAAATTTTTTTGTTTATCCAACATAATAGTAACCGTTTTCTTGTTCATCGTCAACCTAATTTGTTTAATTTTAGCAATTTATACTTATTTTATTTCACTGGTTGAATAATATGGATTTTTATTGAGATTAAGTATTCAATTAAAAAACTCTATGAACGATTCCTAATATTAATTCTACAAAAAGAACGGATCCCTATAATGAGATCCATTCTTTTATTTCTTCAAATTTTTCCCATTCAACCAAATTCATTGATTCTTCTATTCCATCTATTTCTGAACCAATCCTTTGAAATTTCGTCTTATTTACGATTCTTTTTTCATGTTACGGAATTTTTTTAATCTGCTTTCATCAAATTCCTTGAATAAATTTTGCTTATCCAAGTAGATTGCGACAGGTAAAATTAAGACCGTTAACCAAATTATTTGAGAGATAATAGAATAGACAAATAGTATTCCTAATACTAAAACAAGCAATTTCTTCATTCTATTCGCCTACTTCTAATGTTTCATTATATTTCTTTCTATCTTTTAATAACCATACGTATAGTGCCAACCATACAACTCCTAATACAATAGCAATAACATCCCCATTAAATCCATTAGCTAAAATATAACGAATATCTGGACCTTCAAAAGTTGCCCATGAAATTAAACCACTTTGATTTAACGTTTTTGTTTCTTCTGCTAAACGAGTCATATATGGAGTGAAGTAAGTTGCTCCATATAAGAATAAAGGAGTAGAAATTAAACCATGAATAATCATTCTTAATACATTACCATTTGTTAATAATAGTGCTCCTACTACAAATGATAAATTAATAATACCTGCAAAAGGTAATACAATATTATTTGGTAAAACGATAGATCCTATCAATAGGAATGGAATAGTAAAGATAACAGCTACCCATAATTCATTACGTCCACCAAGTACTGGCCAGTCTAAACCAATATAAACTTCACGATCTTCAAATTTTTCACGCATAAAGTCAGACACTGCTTCTGAAATTGGTGATAAAGCTTGAGAGAATAATTTTGATACCATTGGGAATAAAGTTAAAGCTGTTGCAGCTTGAACTGAAAGAGTTAATGCATATTTAATACCATTACCAGATGCAGCTCCTAATGCAAAACCAATAATAGCTCCCATTACTCCATTTTCACCAAACACACCAATTTTTTCTTTTAATGTATCTGCATCAAATTGTTTATTTAATACAGGAATTTTTTTCAATAATTCATCAATTGGATGTAAAATTACTGCAATCATACAAATGAAGTGAGGTACTGTAATCCCTGGAACTCCAGTTAAACGTTCTACTTCTGGTGCAAATACATCTCCAAGTTTTAGTTCTAATACAATAATAATAGCCGCTGCAATAAATCCTAGGAAAATGTTATTTGTAAAGTACGTTACAATTACTGCTGTGAAAATTTTATTCCACACATTCCATAAGTCTACATTTAATGTTTTTGTTTGTTTAGTTACTAACATTACGAAGTTAATCGCTAATTGTAATGGGAAAACTAAGAACGCATATGGCCAAGCCCAACTAATTGCTGCTGCACCAGGCCAACCAATATCAACCGCTGGTAAACTTAATCCAGTATGAGTTGTTAAATCATTTGCTGCTGCACCCATACTTGTCATGATAAAGTTTACAAGAATTCCCATACCTGTAAATGCAATCCCTAGAGTTAACGCTGCTGTGAAAGCTTCTCTGAACTTCATTTTCATTGCTAATCCAACAATTAACATTAAAAATGGAACAAATACTGCCGCTCCTAAATCCAAAATATATTGAATAATGACTTGCAAGGTTTCCATATTATTTCCTCCTAACTATTTAAAAAATCAATAATTTTTTGTAACTCTTGTTTTTGACCCATTCCTGTTAAAAATGCAATTCCATTAAATACTGGAACACCATAATCTTTTTTTGCTTTAACGATTGAAATATATCCGTCTGCTGATTTCAAATGCGTTTCTAATGCCTTCATATCTACAGCTTCAATTTCACAAGGTACGTTAGCTTCTTTTAATAATCTTTCAACTTTTGATGCTACTGTTTGAGAAGTAGCCACTCCTGATCCACATGCAACAATTAATTTTTTCATAACTCTTCCTCCATTTCTACTGTTACAAATAATTGATAAACTTCTTCTTCAGATTTTGCATTTTGTAATTTAGTAATAAATTCATCTTGTCCAAAAATATTCATTAGTTCGACTAACAAACCTGTTTGATTTTTGGGCTCAGAAATTCCTAATACAATTACAAAATTTACAGGAACCTCTTCATCTGATGTCCCCATCTGAATAAAAGTTATAGGTTTTGATAATTTTACAATGTAAATAAACGGTTTTTTCACATACTCACTATACGTATGCGGAATTGCTACTGCTGTTTTTTCTAATCTCAATCCTGTTGGAAATTCCTCCTCTCTTTCCACAATTGCAGTTGCAAATCCATCAGTTACAAACCCTTTATCAAACAAAGTTTTTGATAATTGCTGTAATAAATCTTTTTGGTTTTCACCCACTCCTTCTAAATTAATTAATTGTTTATTGACTAACTGTGATATAATTGTCATCTTTTTCACTCCTTATAAAATTGATTCAAAGTTAGCTTCTGAAAATAATGCCGTCATAAAACTCTCATAATCTTCGCTCTCCCATAAGTTCTGTATATAAGAAGAACTATCAATCTTAGAATAAATAACTTTTAAAGCATCTTTATAAAACTCTAATTCCTTTTCTGCAATTGCAATTAACATTACGACTTTAACTAAATTTTGTCCCCAATAGATTGGTTTCTCTAATGTCATCATAATTAGTTCACTAGTTTGGACCTCTTTTGGATTTGCATGAGGAAGTGCTATACCTGTATAAGTACTTGTAATTCCTAAATTTTCTCTATGTCGTATAGTCTTTTCAAATTTTATATTTTTAAGATTTTTCTCATCAGCCAATTGAATAATCTTTGATAAACACTTTTCCACACTGCTTACTTTTTCTCTGATATATACTGATTTTCCAAGTAATTTTTTTATAAGTCGATTCGTATATTCTTCATCATTTTTCGTTAAAAAGTTATATTGTGTTTGCTCCATTGTATTGGCTAAAAATTTTCTTTGGATTTTTAGTAAATCATCTTCTTTCATAATCGTTCCAACATGAATGTAAGGAAACGACACATTCTTTAATTCCACAGAACTAATCACTAAGTCGTTTATGCTAATATCTAAAGAGCTTGCTTTGGAATACTCAACTTTATGAATATGTTCGTATTGACCTGTTATTTTTCTAACTTGATTCAATAATAATTCCGATGTTGCTAAACTATGAGGGCATATCACATAGATATTCATTGGTTTTTTTATCTTTTCTACTGATATCTCCAAATGTATGGTTAAAAGCGCTGCTTCATTATCTGTTAATTCAACGTTAAAATTATTCTTAAAAACTTTTCCTGATAACCAAACAAAGTTATACAAGACTCCATACTGGTACTTAATTTCTTCCATCAAATCACTCTTCAAATGAATTTTATTTCGCAATCTCATAATCATTGCTGGGATATGATTGATTAACATTCCTCGTAAATAATCGTCTTGCTCAAAATGAATACCCGCTAACTCACCAACTAAGGCTATAAATTCATCGACTGTTTTCTCAATTTGAGCATTGGACTCTAAATAAGTATTTTCATAATTTCCAATAGTAATTAAGCTCTGAGAAAGAGAAATGATTTCTTTCTCGGCAACTTCTTTTCCAGAAACTTCATTCAATAAATCTCTAGCTAATAAATAAGTTTCAATAATTTTTGGGTTATTACTATCTAAATCATTTTGCTGTTCTATAAAATAGCCGTTTTTCCAACGAATATCGAAAATAATCAAGTCCATTAATAAGTAATGACGATATTCATAACAAACTGAAAATTTATATTTTTCTAACAAATGATTCATAATTTGAATAATTTCTTGAACTCTATTCTGATTAATACATCCATAATTCGATAATCCTGTTAAATTAAAATGAATTAATCCACTTAACAGCTTATTACGAAAGAATTTTCTAATATTGTCTTCCAAACCATCCAATGAAATTTTCCCTTGATGTTTAATCAATTTGATTCCATTCTTATTAATTTCTTTTTCCAGTTCATGAATTTCTCTTCTTACAGTTGATTCACTCGTGAAATTTTCAATTGAACAATCTAAGATATCTATTTCATTTTTCAACATAAATGTAGATAATAGTTTATACTCTTCATTTTGCTTATTCGTCTTTTGTGAAGTTTGAAAAGTTTTCTTCAATTGTTCTTTGTATTTTTCATCTATTTCAATATAAATCCCCGTACTAGGTTTTTTCTTTATTTCTGAAGAAAAAGCTTTTAAATATTGATTAATTACTGAAATATCATTGTAAATCGTTTTAGTGGAAACTAAATACTGTTGAGCTAACACCTTCCCTGTAACAGGCTCGTTTTCTTGAATTAACCGATTCAATAGATCCACCTGTCTATTATTCATTAAAATCACCCTCCAACTATTTCCACATTTCCATTTTAAACCGCTTGCAAAAATATATTAAGTCAACTTTTTTCCAGAACATTGTGGAAGTTTTATTTTCCACTCTTCAAATTACAAATTTCGATTATAGAAATGCAGAATTTATTTCCTATTATTTTCCTACTTTATCCCTTCTTAATCAATACCTTCCATCAAATTTGTAAATCAAAATATAAAAACGACTTTTAACTATTAGAAAAAATCTAACAGTAAAAGTCGTTAATTCATCCTAAATTCTACTCTTCCCCTAAACCAGGTCGATACGCCATCACGCCTAACCCCATAAAGATGACTAATGTAACAATTAAGAATACAACCTGTTCCTGAATCGTTCCTGCCATCGAAATCGTTTGTCGTAATCCTGATACTGAATAACTCATTGGAAGCCATGGGTTAATACTCTTGAAGAAATCATTCGTCAATGCAAGAGGATAAGTTCCTGCACTTGAGGCTAATTGTAATAATAAGAGTATTAATGAGAAGAATGCTCCCACACGAGAATTCCATGTTGTTAATGCCGTTACCATTGCCATAAATGTGACACTTGCTAATAGAATAAGAACTAGAGTTTTCATTTCATGGACTGCTGTTAATCCAATCATGTGTACTCCACCATAAACAAGTATTCCTGCTAATACAGCAATCATTCCATTAATTTCGAATCGAGCTTTAAACCAAGCCCAACGTGTTTCTGGATGTCTTCCAGATGGAAGTTTTGCAAAAATCATATTCGTTGATAATGCTGCCACAAATAATGCAACAGAAATCATATATGGAGCCATCGCAATTCCGTTAACTGCTACAGCATCATGATCTGTTTTTGATAATGCCAATGGATTAGATAAAGTTTTCGCATTTGTTTCTTCTGTCGAAGCTAATGCTAATTGTTCATTGGCATCCATTAATCCTGTACTTAAAGTAGTCACTCCACCATATAAAGTTTCCAATCCAGCTGAAAGGGTATTTCCTCCATCAGCAAGTTTTTCTGAACCTTCTGCAATTTTTTGTGATCCATCTGTTAATTTAGAAGAACCTGAAAGAAGTTGTTCAGATTTTTGATTTAACTGGCTTGTTCCAGATTGTAAGGTAGTGATTCCAGATACTAATTCTGAAGATTTTTGGTTTAACTGATTACTTCCAGAAGAAATTTTTTCAATCCCTGCGACTAGTTCAGGAGCTTTTTGTGCTAATTGTCCAACTCCTGAAGTTAACGTAGAAGATTTTTGCGCTAATTGAGAAGAACCTGACGCTAACTGACTCACACTACCGTTTAAAGTACTGTTTTTAGAACTTAAAGTATTAGCTCCTTGTGCTACTTTATCCACTCCACTTGTATAAGCACCAACACCGCTTTGAATTGCTTGACTTGCTGGAACAAGTTGTTGACTGACTGCAGCTTGTAGTGTTCCAATTCCTCCTGATAATTGTGTTAATGAAGAAGATGCTAATGGCAACACTTGTCCTGCTGCAGATTGTAATTTAGCGACACTATCTGCTTGAGATTTTGCATGTTCCAAATTCCCTTTTAATGCTTGAATTGTCGATAAAATTTCTTTTGCAGATTGTGCACTCGTATTCGTTTGATTCGATACAGCTGCTGTTAATTCTGCTTGTTGTTCCGCACTTAAAGTGCTATAAGCATTGGTTGATTGAATGGCTGTTAATGCAGCTTGTTGAGAAGCTTGACTATTTACCATTACACTTTGTGCTGAAGCAGCAATTGTAGATAAAGCATTCGTTACTTCACCCATTAATGCTGTACTTTCAGTTGCATTCGCTGATTGAATGGCTTGATTTAATTGATCTAATCCAGCTGCCAATTGAGAAACTTGACTACTCTTTTGTGCAGACGCCTCTAATTGACTCGATAATTGCTGAATTCCTTGGTTCAATTGTTGAACTCCATTTCGCAAAGTATCTGATTGCCCTGCCAATTGACTTGCCCCTGAAGATAAGCTATCTACTCCAGAAGTGTATGCTTGAACTCCACTAGATAATTGATTCAACCCAGAGTCTAGTTTTACAACTCCTCCAGCATATGCTTGAACTCCATCATTTAATTGTTGAATTCCAGATGCTAATTCTGGAGTTTTAGAAGATAATTGACTTAAGCCATTATCTAACTGAGATACAGCTCCTGTATAAGTTAACAATCCATTATGGAAGCTTGCTACACCGCTATCGATTTTTTTAACGGCATCTGTATAAGTTGTTAATCCATTCGTAAATTGCTCTGCTCCATTTGAAAAAGTAACACTTGATTGAGCTAAAGTTTGTAGATTATCAGCTAATTGTTGGCTTCCCTCTTTTAATTGATTGGTACCTGAAGCAAGAGTTTGACTACCTTGCGAAGCTTGTTCCATTCCATCTTTTAAAGTACCCATTTTTTCAAATAAAGCTTTTGTATAAGTTTCTGTCACGTTTTTCGCAACAGTTTGCTTTAATTGAACCATTGCTGAATCACTCATTTTACTAGCAATAAAACTATGCCCACTAGAAGTTTGATAATCAATGTTCATTTGTTCTGGATGATTCGTTAAAATCGATGCAGCTTTTTGGGATAAATCACTAGGTAATGTCACAACCATATAATAAGTCCCATTTTCTAGTCCTTCTACCCCTTCTTCTTCTGTTACAAAATGAAAATTCAACGCATCATTATCTTTCAAATTCGAAACCATATCTTCGCCAATATTCATCGACTCTCCATTATACGAAGCAGCCTGGTCTTTATTCACAACCGCTACTGGTAATTCAGATAACTTTCCATATGGATCCCACATAGAAGATAAAAATATAATGTTATATAAGGCAGGAATCAGTGCAATTCCTATCATCACAATAATGAAAGTTGGTTTTTTCAAAATGGCTTTCCACTCTCTAAACATATAACTCCTCTTTTCTGTACATACTGTCTAATTTTTGATAAAATAGATTATACATCAGTAAAAAAAGATATCAAGTAATAAAATTCATTTTTAGACACAGTGTATAAAAATGTGCATAAAGGAGACATTATGACAGAGAGTAATAAACGACAAAAAACAAAACAAGCTATTGAAAATGCCATGGTACAATTACTAACAGAACAACCTTTCGATCAAATTAGTACGGTAAAATTAGCTGAAACAGCTGGAATCAGTCGTTCAAGTTTTTATACGCATTACAAAGATAAGTACGACATGATTGATCACTATCAAAGTAGACTATTTCATACGCTAGAATATATATTTGGGAAATATGCTAACCATAAACAACAAGCTATTTTAGAAGTGTTTGAATATTTACAGTCTGAACCACTATTAGCAGCCCTATTATCTGAAAACGGGACAAAAGAAATTCAAAATTTCCTTCGCAATAAATTGCTTATTTTACTAAAAACAGATATTTTAACACGCTCTGCAAATCGCCCGTTAAATGAAACAGATTTAGAATATTGTGGCGTTTATTTAGCCAATGCACTATTTGGTGTTTGTCAAACATGGATTGCTCACGGTAAAAAAGAAAGTCCTCAAGAAATAACAGACTTTTTATTCCCACTAACAAATGCCGTCAGCGAAGTTTTCTCTAAATAAATACAAAAAAGGCATGAATCATACGATTTGATTCATACCTTTCTTTTTTGGCGCTTTTAAAAGCAAGAAAAAAATTTTTTCTTGTCTTTTCTCATTGTTTCAAAAGATTAATCTTCACTAAATACTCTCTAGCAACGTCTTCAGCAGGTCTTCCGTTTGCCCCTACTTCAAAGTTCATTTGACTCATTTCTTCTTCAGAAATTTTACCAGCTAATTGATTTAAAATCCCTTCTAATTCAGGATGTTTCTTCAACAATTCTTGTTTCATTAAAGGCGCCCCTTGATACGGTGGGAATAATTGTTTATCATCCTCTAATACTTTTAATTGGTAACGTGAAATTTCTGCATCTGTTGAATAAGCATCTGTTACTTGAATATCACCTGATTGAATTGCTTGGTAACGTAGTGCAGGTTCCATGGTAGCTACATCCAATTGTAAGCCATACATACTTTGCAATCCTTTGTTTCCGTCTTCACGGTCATTAAATTCTAATGTAAATCCAGCTTTTAATGGACGATTCACTTTTTTCAAATCAGAAATTTTTGTTAAATTTTCAGCTTCAGCTAATGTTTTTGGCACAGCAACGGCATAAGTATTTTGATACGCCATTGGTTTTAAAAAGACTAGCCCATCTTGCTCTAAAATTCCTTTACGAGCTACTTCATACACTTCTTCAGGTTCATGACTAACTTTTGGTTTATTTTTCAATAAACTTTCTGTAATCGTTCCTGAAAATTCTGGGTAAATATCAATATCTCCCTTTTTCAATGCTTCATATAAGAAATTCGTCTTCCCAAAGTTTGGCTTCACTTCAACTTTTAATTTTGTTTGATCTTCGATTAATAACTTATACATATTCATCAAAATTTCAGGTTCTGGTCCTAATTTTCCTGCAATCACTAGCTTATCTGATGTTTGCATTTTAGCAATTGTTGGAGCATAAGAAGTTCCTAATCCAATAATTAACACTAAAAATGCTGCCAAAATCGTTCTTAATTTTGCAGTTTCCATCCATTTTAATAAGAAGTTGAATAAAATGGCTAAAATCGCTGCAGAAATCGCTCCAATCAAGATTAGACTTGAATTATTTCGGTCAATTCCTAATAAAATAAAGCTTCCTAATCCTCCTGCACCAATTAATGCGGCTAAAGTCGCTGTTCCAATAATGAATACAGCTGCGGTACGAATCCCAGACATAATCACGGGCATCGCTATAGCAATTTCAAATTTTTTAAGACGCTCGAATTTTGTCATTCCAAAAGCAATTCCTGCTTCAACAAGACTTTCATCAATTCCTTGAAGTCCTGTAATTGTATTTTGCAAAATTGGGAATAAAGCATACAACACTAATGTTGTTAAAGCTGGCAATGTTCCAATCCCCATTAACGGAATAAATAATCCAATTAACGCTAAGGATGGTAATGTTTGAATAATCCCTGCAATTTGTAATAAAAATCCAGAAATCTTTTTCGATGGACTCACTAATACTGCAACAGGAATAGCAATTACTACTGCTAATAATAACGCTAATAACGACAGTTGAAGGTGTTGTCCAAGAGCTAACATCCATTCACTATTTCTCTCTTGAAAAGTTCGAATGAATTCATTCATGATGTTCTCCCCCTTTAAATAATTCTTTGACGAATGCATTAGCCGGATTTGTTTGAATTTCGTAAGGAGTGTCTACTTGGACAATTTCTCCATCTTTTAACACAGCAATGCGATCGGCTAATTTTACAGCTTCATCTGTATCATGTGTAACAAATAAAGTTGTCA
>CALATC010000018.1 GCA_937891475.1 uncultured Granulicatella sp.
TTTAATGTATCGATATCTATATTCTTATTAATGGATAATAAACATAGAACTTTTCTTGTCACTTTTTTGTTACAACTAATGCTTAATGCATCGGCGTATATATTTAATTGGTCTTTATATTTCCGTACGATGCTTTGAATTCCTTCTTTAGAATCCACGACATAATCCGTCTTATAGTCAAATACGACAATCTCATCATCTAATTCAACATATCCATCGATAATCCCGTGAATCATCATCAAATCATCTGTCTGAATGGATTTAAAGAATTCACTGGCTTCAAGTACATAAGAAAATGCTTGCTCACGTACTAATGCATGTGAATTTTGCACAATCCATTGACCAAATGATGATTGGAAGAATTCGTATGCTTGTGTCACTGGAACTTTTGCAGCAACTTCCGGTGTAATTTCATTGGATTCCACTAAACTTCTGAGTAAATGTTCTAAGGAATCTAATGTAATGTCACTTGTGAAGTCAACCTTCTGCATTAACAAGTGAAGAGCACTACCTCTTTGTGCGCCAGAAACCGATGCTGAAGCAGTTTCCATAAAGCGAGGTTTCTCTAATGTAGGAGAGAGGTAAATCGCTCTTCTCCCCTCTTCTATCAAGCTATTTTGCGCTAATTCTTCGATGATTGGATCTTCAAGCACCCGTTTCAATTCAGACACACTTTGATAGCTTGTTGTTTTACTTTCAGCTTCAAATTGATAGTCTCGCTGAATTGTTTGAAGCATTTGTTGTACTTTAGACTTCAATTCACGTGGAGAATCGGCTTCACTGTAGTATTCATGCCAATCTTCTTGGAAGACTTCTTTACCACTGATTTCGTGAATATATTGTTGACTCTTAGATACGATATCCGGTTTTGCAACAATTTCAGGAATAATCTTGTATTGTTCACGAATAGCGCTCAGTAGCATCCAGTTAAGGAATGTACCGCTCTTGAAACGTGCTTGATAAGGTAAAATTTCGCTAGATTCGTTTGTTAAAAAGGCATATTTCTTCTTAAATGACTCGTAGTTTTTAAGCGTACCTACAATAATTAGCTTTTCACGTGCACGCGTCATTGCTACATACAATTTACGCATTTCTTCGGATAACAATTTCTTTTTCTCGAAGTTTCTTGTGGCTACAGCTTGTACAGTTGGATACGTAATACGAGTATTTAAGTCAAAGAAATTCGTACCTACACCAATCTCATCGGAACACATAATAGATGCTTTTAAGTCTTGCATGTTGAATTTACGGTTTATATCGATTAAGAACACAACTGGGAATTCTAACCCTTTACTTGCGTGAATTGTCATCACTTGAACAGCATTTGAATCCGTTGCAATTGGTGCTTCATCTAAATCTTTTTCTTTCTTTTGAAGAGCTTCAATGAATCGGATAAAGTTTCGAACTCCTTTAAAACTGCTTGCTTCATATTGATTCGCATGTTCATATAGCGCATGCAAGTTTACAGCTCTTTGCGAACCATTGGACTGTCCATGGACATATTCTAAGTAATGAGTATCCATATAGATTTCCCAAATTAACTGAGCAATCGATTCGTTATTCGCACTGTCTCTCCATTTATTTAATAGTGTTAAAAAGCCTTCTAGACGTTCTTTAAGCGCTAATTGTTGCTTAGAATCATAATAATCGACTTCTTGAAGCTCAAAATTTGAAACAAACTGGCAAACAGCCTCATAATAACTTGTATTTTTCGATGACTTACGAATGTGCGCCAAAGCGATCTCATCTAGTCCGACAAGTCCAGAGCGCAATACAGCTACTAGCGGAATATCTTGTAGTGGATTATCAATCACTTTTAGTAAAGAAACCATTGTTGTAATCTCTGTACGTTTAAAGTACGATTGCGCCTTTTGAACGTTTACTGGAATTCCGTAAGCAGCAAAAATTGATTCAATCTTATCATTGTTACTCTTTGTTGATGAAAGAATAGCAAAGTCTCCATAAGTTACTGGACGTTTTGCATCTGCTTTATCATTCATCACTTCAAAAGGTGTCTTTATCATCTCTTGAATGCGTTGCGCAACATAATGAATCTCATTTTCTACCTTTTCGAATCCTTCAGCATCGTCTAAATCATCCGACTTTTCATCTAAATCCACATCTTCAATTAAAATAATTTCACTGAATTTATCATCATCTTGAGAATATGAAAGATTCCCTGTTTTTAATGCAGCAACGTCATCATACTCCACTTGTCCCAACTCTTTATTCATAATTTGTTGGAATACCTTATTCGTAAAAGAAAGAACCTCATCTCTAGAACGAAAATTCTCTGCTAGAACAATTCTTTCCCCACTCTTTCCTTTGGCATACTCTTCGTATTTTTCACGGAATAGAGACGGATCTGCTAGTCGGAAACCGTAGATAGATTGTTTCACGTCACCTACCATAAAACGATTATCGGGCTTACTTACGAGCTCTAAAATCGCTTCTTGGACACGGTTAACGTCTTGATACTCATCGACCATGACTTCTTTAAAGTGATTTTGATAGTATTCGGAAGCAATCTTTTGACCATTTGAATCTAATTTTGTCAGAATTCTCAAAGTATCATGTTCTAAATCAGAGAAATCAAGTTTGTTTAACTGATGTTTTTCATCTTGGAAACGGTCATAAAACATCACTGCGATATCTGAAAGTTTCGAAAGAATTAGATTTACTTTCGTCATTTGCTGCAGCTGAACTTCTGGAGAAATCGCAAAGTAATCTTCTTTGATTTTTTGGAAGTCTTTTTTCAAGCCTTCGCGAATTGCTTTAATCTCATCTAAGCTTTCTTTAACAGTATCATCCACTTTAGCTGTAGACCAGTTCTTGAATTTTCTATCTTCAAATGTTTGATGCGCAAAAACGTATGACTCTTCTTGGATATGCACCAAAATCGTTTTTACAAAGTCTATATCATCTTCTAATACCGCTTGATGCTTCGGAGCTCCAAGAAGTTCGATATCTTTAAGAAGTTGATCATATTGAGTAACAAGGTAACTTAACTCTTCGATTAATGCTGGTTTTACGTACGTTTTAACGAAAGATGTTGAAGCATAATCACTTCCAACTGCATAATTCTCTGTTAAATTGGATAACCATGTTTTAGGTTCTCTTTTAGAGCGTGAATATTGGTATAGACGGTAAACAGTATTCGTAATACCATCGTCCGAACGGTCGTTTGAGAACGTCGCAAATACTTCTTCAAATTCAGGATGTTCAAGAAGCTCTTCCTCAAGAGTTCTCCATACTTTTTCTTGCAATAGTTGCCCTTCGATTTCATCCATCATCGTAAACACTGGATCAATACCCGCTAAGTAGAAATAACGACGAATTACTTTCATACAGAAACTATGAATCGTTGAAATCATAGCAGACGGAATTAGTTGCAATTGTTTCGCAAAACGTTGTTGAAGAACTTCATCCGTTGATTTTTCAATTGCTTCTTCTAATTTAGTGCGAAGACGCTCCTTCATTTCCTTTGCTGCAAGCTCCGTGAAGGTCACTACTAACAATTCATTAATGTCGATTCCCTCTTGAATATGCATCAAAATACGTTCTACAAGCACTTTTGTTTTCCCAGATCCGGCTGAAGCAGAAACAAGAAGATTGTTCCCACGAGTAGCTATTGCCTTCCATTGATCAGGTGTTGCTTGTAATCCTTTTGGTTTCTCTGGAATCATTCTTCTGTCTCTCCTTTCTTCTCTTGTAATTCCTCTTGAATAAATGCAATCCCCTCTTCTTTTTCAAATTTAGGAAGATTACGATATCTATTTTCTGGGTTTGTAGCATCGAACTGGGCAATACTACTAAATTTACCGGATACAGAATCTGCATATTGTTTAAAGTCCTCGTAAGGAGCTAGTGTGATATCCCCAGATAGGATTCCTTTACCTGCTTCTTGAATCTTTTCCCATACGAAATCTTTGAATAACTTCAATTCTTCTGTTGTATAAACGCCATTTTTATAAGTAGCACTGATACCACCATCTTTTTTCAAAGCGACATTTAATACGTTTGATTTACTTGTCTCAACAAGTTCCGGATTAAGTCTAGCAATCTCATCAGAGTTTACTAAACCACGATGTTTAAAGGCTTTAGTCCATTCTTGGATAAACTTATCTTCCGTTGGCACTTCTTTAATGCTGAATTTTGGATTATGCACATGGATATAACTTGCTTCTAGAGGCGTTGGAACCGTACCTGTTTCACTGCGAATAATTTCTTCAGATACTTTCAAATACGTTAACAGTTGGATTTGAACTCCTGCAATAAGTTTTGCAATCTCGAATTTTTGTTCAGAAGATTTATAGTCAATAATCCCGTTATAAATTCCGTTATCTGACTGTAGTAAGTCGATACGGTCAATTTTCCCACGTAAATGAATAGACTGATTTTTACCAATTGGAATGTGAATTGGATAGTTTCCAGAAGTCCCGAATACCACTTCGGTCATCCAAGGTTTTGTCTCTAGCGCTAAGGCTTGTTTTTGAAGCGCATTTGTCGTTTGCATTAGAGTTTGGTGTAACAATCCTTGGACGAAGTTTAAACGTCTAGAAGAGCCTAAAATCGCAAATTTCGGATTATCTTTCATTCGATTGAAGATGTCTTTTTCAATAGCCAACTTTTGCTCTACCGTTAAGTCTCTTAAAGATAATCCAAGAGCATTCAATTCTTTAATAAACTGATCGAAGAATTCATGGAAGTATTCTCCTGTATTGGCTGGAGAAAGCTCGAATTCTTGGCGTTCTTTCAGTCTTAATCCGTATTGTAAGAAATGACTAAATGGATCCTTATAGTAAGTTTCAATTTGAGACGTTGATAAATTCAATTGATTTCCATAAAGCTCTTGCGCAAGAGAAAGTGGTAATTTACTTGCTACATTTAATCTGAATACAGATGCCAGTAACGCATGATAGTTAGCGCTGAATGCAGCGTCTGCTTTCAGTAAATGCGGAATTAATTTCCATAAGAAATCAATTTCATCTTTTTCTTTGAACTTGTTCTCTCTCATCTTCAATAGAAGCGTTGTAAAGAGTTCAAACGGAACTACAAAATCCCCTTGTTCTAAACGGTTTTGTCGGTTCAACGATCCATCAATTTCTTCTAGTTCATAATGTTTTAGTAATCGTTGAACAAAATTTGAAACCAGTTGTTCCTTACCATCTTTAGAAATAGCACAAGATAGATAAAGATGCTCTGTTGCGCTCATGAGTAACTGATAGAACACAAATGGTTCAACGGATTGCAGTTGTCCTGTTGTAGGCGCTAGGAAACGTCCACTATCTAGTTGATTGGAAAAAAGTTCACGTTCATCGTCCGTTAGTAGTCCCGTTTCATCAATATTACGTGGCATTACACCTTGCGTAAGCCCCACTGCAAAAGTAATTTTCTTAGGTGAATAACGAACAGAATCCATTCCTGTAATCGTTAATTCATCTAATGTAGATGGGGCTAAATTATAGTGTGTTTGTTCAAATCCTGTATGAAGTAACATCATAAAGGTTTCCCAATCAAAGGATTTATATCCGAAAATATAGATATATTCATCTAATAAACGGATAAATTCAGACCACACTTGTTCTTGACGTCTTGCTGTTTCGACATCTCCTTCTTCAGCAGCAATATCTCTCCAGTAAATGACCGATCTATCTAATCCTAGAGTCGTCAATAATTGATACAATACAGTAACTGCTTCAGTCGTTGTAGCTGCTTGTTCTAGTTTCTTGAATGCAGGTAGTAATACACTTGTTAATTCATCTCTAAGTTCTTGCGCCTTTAAAAGAATTTGTGTATTTTTATCCGTCACCTCAACTGTAGAATCTTCATCAATAGAGTCTTCCACATAGACCCAAGGTTTTCCATTCGTCCATTGATAGCCTTCGTAACCATTAGCAAGAATAACTGTTTCCGTTTCATCTAATTGCTGTCTAAAGGCTTGTAATTGGTTCTTAAGAGGCGTTTCATCACCTTTATGCCACAAGACATATTCGCTACGAAGAAGACTCATAATATCGGCATAACGCCAATCGTATTGCCAAATATTATAGAGTGCATCCAGAACTTGAATAATTGGATGATGCTCCATTGAGTCGGATAAATCGATAAAACCAGGAATATCATATTGTTTTAAAAGAGATTCCAGGAATAAATGATTCTCTTCTAAATTACGCCCCAAAATTTGAATGTCTTTATAGCGAACTTCACCCTCTTGTACCATTCTCTTAATTTGGGCAAATGTCTCTTGATACTCTTCTCTTTCATCTGTGTACTTAGTAAAAGTGATTTTTTGTAGTGGAAGTTTATCTTTGGCTGGTGTCTTCACTTTTGGAAGTCCACCATTCGTTTCAAGCCAGAATTTTTCAACCTCTTTAAATTCATCATCAAAAAGAGAATCACTTTCTTCCCATTCGATGATGCGAGCTAAGTCCTCTCCTCTATTCACCCATCTTGAGAGTCTTTCTAAGAGGAGTCTGTTTGAAGTGAATAATGAATCCCCTGCTTCGTATTTAGCGGTATGGACTCCATATGTCGTTAACGTTGCGTGAAATTCAACGGTTGCCCCACTTCCTACTAAGGATTCAATCACTTCCATTTCAGCCTTCGTTAATGTCACCATTTCATCAATTGCAATAAAGGTATTGGACAAATCCTTAGTAGCAATTACGCTGCATAATTGCGCATAGCTTTCTTCTTGATGAACGAAATCTTCTTTTAGTGCTTCTATATAGTAACGATAAATAATCCCAAATTCTTTTAATCGTTGCTCGTTTTCTGAAGGAGTGGACGCTTCAAAAAAGCTAGAGAAATCCTCAACTTCAATTCCTCCAGATTGAAATTCATTCATTACCTTGCTTAATTGTTCAAGAAAACCTTTATGACGAGCTTCATTTTTAAAGAGAACAAGCTCCTCTGAATGTTCCTCTAGAATTGATTTCAAAAGCATTGTAATTCCGACTTTTGAAATCGATGTTTTTTCTGTAATGGCTTCATTTCTTAGTAAATACCATAATAAACGTTTGAAACTGTATACTTGTAGTCTTGTTGAAGCGTAGCTACGAGAAGATGAATCCGTTAATAACTCTCCGACTTGTCGAATCATCTCCATTTCGGCAGTAAACTTAATGTGATCAGGAACAATGTAGTAAACCTGATGTGCTTCATCTTGTTTAAGCCACTGCGCAAAACGTTCGGCAATCTTCTTTGATTTATTAACGGATTTCTTTGAAATAACAGCATTAAATCCCATTGACGCGTCCTCCTTTTTAAGTCTTCTTTAGTATATCATGAAATCTGGAAAAAGCGCTTTAAAAATTGAAATAAAAAAAACACTTTTAGCAGTTTCCTACTAAAAGTGTACATTTCTTTTATAGTTAAAATTATCCCACTAATTTTTCTAAAAGATCAGGACGGAATCCGAAGAATGGTTCTACGCCATCAGCTACGATAACAGGTAATGATTGGAAGCCTAATTCCTTCACTTCTGCTAAAGCTTCTTCTGACTCGAAAACATCTTTTACTGTGAATTCCACGTTGTTATTTTCGAAAAATTGTTTTGTAAAATTGCATTGCATGCAATTTGGTTTTGAATAAAGAATAATATTGCGATTTGACATATTACTTCTCCCCTTTTTATTTTTTCTGACAGAAGATATCATACATCATTTTGAATCAAAATACAATATATAGTTCTTATGAAAATGCATTTTCATTTTAAAACACAATATATAGTTTAGACAGATTACTTATAAACGCTGGTATCAAAGCCTTTGTTAGTCACGTAACCGTCTTTTTCCCAAATATTTTTCTTACGTTTTTTTGCTTTCTTTTCAATTTCTTGGAATTGTTTTAACAGGCTCGTGTTTGGTTCGTAGGCATACCCAACTCTGGCAAGCCCCTCTTCAATTAAAATATCTTGAAGTAATTTGCCATCGACATACACATACATTAATGCACGATCATACTTATCCGCATGATCACCGACATCGAAACTTCCTTCGATTTTCTTCGCGTTTGTTAATAGTTCTTCAGTACGTTTCTTCGCTTCATCTGCAAAAGGTTGAGCTTCTTTACCCTCTTTTGCTGTTTCTGGAGCATCTACAATGAGTAGACGCACTTTAAATTCTTTCCCTTCATAACTGAGGTGGAATGTATCTCCGTCTGCTCCGTATACATATTTAAAAGGATATTTTTTCATGCTCTCAAAGTAATCAAAATTCGTTCCCGTAAATGAGGAATTAGAAGCATTTTGAGACGTTTTCGATGAAGAATGAGTATTTGATTTATTCGTTGCCTTTTGCTCTCCAAAAGCCTTGTAAAGAGCAAATACAACCACAATTATTATTGAAATAATGGTACTAATCATTTTCCATTGTTTTTGGGTCATTTTGTTCCTCCCTAATAAATAAAAAAGAGGCAAGAGCCCCTTTTCTATTCAAATTAAACTTCTAAAAGTTCTTTTTCTTTGTTTGCTGCTAATTTGTCGATGTTTTTAACACTGTCATCCGTAACTTTTTGGATGTCTTTTTCAAGTGTGTGTAATTCATCTTCAGTAATTTCTTTTGCTTTTTCAGCTTTTTTCGCTTGGTCAATCGCATCACGACGAATATTACGTACGCTTACTTTTGCACTCTCAGCTTCTTTACCTACTTGTTTAGCTAATTCTTTACGACGTTCTTCTGTTAATTGTGGAATAATTAAACGAATAACAGAACCATCACTTGTTGGAGTGATTCCGATATCGCTCATTAAAATCGCACGTTCTATGTCGTTTAATGAAGATTTGTCATAAGGTGTAATTAAAAGCATACGTGCTTCTGGAACTGTAATTGAAGCTAATTGGTTTACTGGAGTTAATGCTCCGTAGTATTCCACTTCTAAACGGTCTAAAAGACTTGCGTTTGCACGTCCAGCACGGATTGAGCCTAATTCACGTTGAAGCGCCTCTTCAGATTTTTTCATACGTTCTTTAGTATGAGCTAAAATTTCGCTAGTTGACATTACCTATTTCCCCCTAACTGTTGTACCAATGTTCTCCCCTAATACAACGCGTCTAATATTACCTGGTTCGTTTAAATTAAACACAACTAATGGAATATCATTATCCATAGAAAGTGAGCTTGCAGTCGTATCCATTACTTTTAAGCCTTTTTGGATAACATCTAAGTGTGTTAATTCATTATATTTCTTCGCATTAACGTCTACACGTGGGTCGGCACTATAAACGCCATCCACGTTGTTTTTCGCCATTAAGATTGCATCTGCTTCGATTTCAGCAGCACGTAAAGCAGCGGCTGTATCTGTTGAGAAGTAAGGGTTCCCTGTACCACCCGCAAAGATCACAACACGTTCTTTTTCTAAGTGACGGACCGCTCTACGACGGATATAAGGTTCAGCGATTTGACGCATATCAATAGAAGTTTGAACACGAGTTGGAACTCCTACGTTTTCTAAAGCGTCTTGAAGTGCTAATGCATTCATAACCGTTGCTAACATTCCCATATAGTCTGCTTGAGCGCGTTCCATACCAACTTCTTCACCAGTAATTCCGCGCCAAATGTTACCACCGCCGACAACAATGGCAATTTCAACACCTAAATCATGAACCTCTTTTAGCTCTTTAACAACTTCTTTAATCGTTGGTGGGTTAATACCAAAGCCTGCTTGCCCTGCTAATGCCTCACCACTTAATTTTAAAACAACACGTTTGTATTTTGGTTCAACCATTGCTTTATCTCCTTAATCTTTATAAAAAAAGGGAATAGCGGGTAGCTATCTACCATATTCCCTCACATGAACAGTGATTATTTTTTAACTTGTCCCATAACTTCTTCTACAAAGTTATCAACACGTTTTTCTAAACCTTCACCAACTTCGTAACGGTGGAATAATTTAACTTTTCCGCCTTTAGAAGCAACGAATTTAGATACAGTTTGATCTGGATCTTTAACGAATGGTTGGTCGTTTAAGCTGATTTCAGCTAAGAATTTGTTTAAACGTCCAGCAATCATTTTTTCAACGATGTTAGCTGGTTTACCTTCGTTTAATGCTTGTTCAGTAAGAACTTTCTTTTCGTGTTCTAATTCTTCTTCAGAAACTTGTGAACGGTCAATATATTTAGGGTTGATTGCAGCGATGTGCATTGAAACATCTTTAGCTGCTGAATCGTCTGTAGAACCTTCAACAACAGTTAACACACCGATACGTCCACCCATGTGTAAGTATGCACCGAATGCATCTGCATCAGATTTTTCAACGATTTCGAAACGACGTAAAGTGATTTTTTCACCGATAACTGTAGTTGCTTCTGCAATAACGTCAGAAACTTTACCGTTTGGAGTTTCAACTTCAAGAGCTTCTTCTAATGTTGATGGGTTTGCTTTTAAGATTGCTTCTGAGATTTCTTTAACTAATGCTTGGAATTTGTCGTTTTTAGCAACGAAGTCAGTTTCAGCATTTACTTCTAAGATAACTGCGCGGTTTCCTTCAACTAATACATTAGTGATACCTTCTGCAGCGATACGGTCTGCTTTTTTAGCAGCTTTTGCTAAACCAGCTTCACGTAAGTAGTCAACCGCTTTGTCGATATCTCCTTCAACTTTAACTAATGCTTTTTTAGCATCCATCATACCTACGCCAGTCATGTCGCGTAATTGTTTTACTAATTGAGCTGTAACTTGAGCCATTCTCAATTCCTCCTATAATTTGCTTTTAAATTTTTTACAAACTTTTTAAAAAAAGCTGTTTGAATTGAAAAGTCTATTTCGCCTCTTTCTGATTCAAACAGCTTAACAGTTAGTGATTATTCAGCGTTGTCGCCTTCAACTAATTTTTCGATATCTTCTAATGAAGTATCTTTATCTAAGTCTTCAACGTCTACTGCTACGTCTTCACCTTGGTTACCTTCGATGAATGCATCAGCCATTTTAGCAACGATTAATTTAACCGCGCGGATAGCATCATCATTTGATGGAATAACAACATCGATTTCATCTGGGTCACAGTTTGTGTCAACCATAGCAACGATTGGAATGTTTAATTTGTGAGCTT
>CALATC010000019.1 GCA_937891475.1 uncultured Granulicatella sp.
AACCAGGATTTGAAGACTTAGCAGAAGAGTTGAACAATCGTTTATAATAGTTAAAAATTTTAATGGAATTTCCAATTTGTAGCAAGGACGCAAGCAGCCTCGCCCAGCGAGTCTCATTGCTAAATTTTGAGCCTAAGGTCTCAAAATTTCCTGTGATTGGAACGGCTGTGCCGTTTCAATCACTGCTGCTACGGGGAAATTCCTTTTTGTTTGCCATCATAGAATGGGGAACGTAATGGAGATAGAAATGGAATTTCCAAAATGTAGCAAGGACGCAAGCAGCCTCGCAAAAGCGAGTTTCAAAAAAAGACAAAAAGATACTACCTATGCTATAATTGAAGTGAAAAAAGAACTAAAGAATGCAGAGGAGGCTCTCAATCATGTCAAAGATGAATAAGTTCTACTATTTAACATTAGTACTAGGTTTAATATTTTTGAATTTTGATATTTTTGAAAATTTTATATTTTTAAGATTCCTTGGAAGGGGGCTTATTGTATTATCAATATTATTATTTTTCATGAAATGTTTACCTCGTAAAAACGAAAGGAAGTAACATGGGTTCTTTGTTAAATAGGGTTGATGAAATAATTGGTGGAGCATTAAAGAAGGTGTCTCACTACCTATATCCTAAAGGTGAAATATAAAAAAAGCAGAGAGGGTAAAAACTTCTCTGCTTTTTCATCATTCTACCAAATCTTTATAGTAATAAATGGCTAATTGGGTTCTGTCTCTTAAGTTTAATTTCTCTAGAAGTAATGAGAGGTAGTTTCGGATGGTGCCTTCGCTTAAGTACATTTTTTCTGCGATTTCTTTATTATTGTATCCTTCTGCTATTAAATACAATAATTCATTTTCTCTTTCGTTCAGAAGCTTACTAGTTTTTCGTTGAACCAATTTTTTAACCGGCATATCGATTGTTGAATCGTATACAATTTGATGATTCATAACTGCTTCGATAGCAGGGATGATGCCTTTAATATGTTGTTTTAATAAATATCCTTTACAGCCAATTGCTAATGCTTTTGTAATATACTCATCATCTTGAAAGGTGGTTAAAAATAAAATTTTTGCTTCAGGATAGTCTTGTAAAATTTGACTAGCTGCATCAATTCCAGAAGTGGGTTCCATTCGAATGTCCATTAAAACTAAATCAGGCTGATGTTGTTTGTATAGTTGAATCGCTTCAGCTCCATTACTTCCCATTCCAACGACTTCAATATGAGATTGGGCAGAAAGAATGGTTTCTAATGCTTGTAACACTAAAAAATCATCATCAATAAGAATCGTTTTAATCATGAGAGGCCTCCTGTTTTGGAATACGAATAAAAATTTCGTATCCATTGTTTGTTTGAAGTGTAAAATCTCCATTATGTTTTTCCACTAGTTCCTTCATCATTGTCAGTCCCATGCCTGAGGGAGTGTTAGTTGGACGGTTACCATTGTCTCTATAATCAATGGTGTAGGTTGTTTTTTGTTCTAAAAGGAATAATTGAAGTTGCGTTCCATTGGAATGTTTCATAAAGTTTGTCGTCAATTCCTTACAGATCGTTAAAATATCATATTTTACATTAATAGGAATACTATCTGATATAGTGTTTGTAAAATTTAGCTGTGCTTTTTCTTTCAAAGGTTGAAGGAGTGTATCCATTCTTTGTGAAAGTGAAAATGAGTCATCATACATTTGATGGATTGTTAATCGAATGTCATCCATTTCCTGTTGTAAAATACTTGATAAATGTTCTAATTTTTCTTCAACGATGGGTTCAGTTGTAATAATTTGCAGCGCTTCTAATTGCATAATAGAAGCACTCAAAGTATGTCCTAGTTGATCATGTAATGCATGAGAAATCCGATTTCTTTCTTTCAAGGTAGCAATTTCCATTTGTTTTAAAACTTCTTCAGAGCTTGATTGTTGACGTTGTACTAATTTTAGACGTTCTAGTTCTAAATCATTTTGTATTTGATAATTTTTCTTTTGAAAAGCCTCATCCTTTTGAGTTTGTAACATAATATAACTGCCAATGATACCGAGGATAATGGTAAATAAATGAGGATATAAAAATAAAATCAATCCTGAAAAAATTCCCCCTAAACCAAATAAATGAACTGCATGCATGATGAATAGAACACTATAAAGTCCAGTCTGTGGAAAGAGAATACAAAGTATTCCAGAAATCCCTAATGCTATTGATGAAATGAATTTTGAACTGACATAAGGGGAAAGAGAGAGGATATACATACAAAATCCAAGAAAAATTGTCAACAGTTCAATATTTTCCTGTGCTAAAAAAATACTGATGAGAATAAAAAATAATGATTTTTCAATGAATGTACGCAAGACTATCCCTCCAATCTGCTTTTTATTGTAGTGTAACTGAAAAAGACACAAAATTCTATAAAAATATGACAAATGTCATATGCAGATGATGATATTTGACACTAGGTAAGAGTGAAAACATTTTATATACTAAGATTGTGATGAAAGGATAGGTGAAAATATGGAAACAAGTATTGTAGTTAAAGGTTTAGTGAAACGATATAAAGATTTAATGGCGTTAAATCACTTTGAAATTGAGATTCAAAAAGGGGAGTTATTAGCGCTTCTTGGTCCAAATGGATGTGGAAAAACAACTTTAATCAATTGTATGCTAGGATTTTTAACATTTGATAGTGGAGAGATTACCGTATTAGGAGAAAATCAATTTCCATTATCTGCTAAAGCTAGAGGGCAAATTGGAATTGTACCACAAGAGTTAGCTTATTTAGAAAATTTAACAGTGGAAGAAAATATTGATTTCTTTTGTGGGCTATATATTTCAGATTCAACATTGCGAAAACAATATGTAAAAGAAGCGATTGAATTTACAGAATTACAAGATTTTCGTAAATTTCTTCCGAAAAAATTAAGTGGCGGATTGAAACGCCGATTAAATATTGCTTGCGGAATCGTCCATAAACCTTCTTTAATTTTCTTTGATGAACCGACTGTTGCGGTTGATACTCAAAGTCGTTCGTTTATTTTAGAGGGAATTCGTCAATTAAATGAAAAGGGTAGTACTATTATTTACACCACTCATTATTTAGATGAAGTGGATGGATTAAGTGATCGTATTGTGATTATGGATAAAGGAAAGAGCATTATTTCTGGAACGTCTCAAGAATTAAAATCATCAATTACTACTTCAGAAATTATTCAAGTAGAATTAACGACCATTCCAACGAGTGAACAATTAGAGAGATTAAGACAAATTCCTCAAATTTTAGTAATGGAAGAACAAAAACAACAGTTGAAATTTCATTTTAAAAAGGGAAATAATCATTTAATGCATGTTGCCAACACGATTGAAGAATTGCAATTAAATTATGTGCGCTTATATAGTGAACAACCAAGTTTAGATGATGTATTTCTAGCCTATACTGGGAAAGGACTTCGTGATAGATGATGACATTTCTAAAGTTATTTAAGTATTTATTTAAAAATACGGTAAAAGATTTTGCATTTTCATTTTGGGTATTATGTTATCCAGTGATTTTAATGACTTTCTTTTATTTATCACTTTCTGGTGTGATTCATCAGGAATTAAATCCCGTTCGCGTTGCAATCACGAAGGATCATCCATTTCATTTTGTATTCGAACAAGCAGGTGAAAATTTTGAAATTATTGATGTAGTATCAGCAGAAGAAGGAAAGCAGTTAACGCTTGAAGAAAAAGCAGATGGATTTGTTGAAAATAATTTAGATATTGTAGTGGCAAAAGAATCAGGTGTTCCTCAAAGTGTTTTAAAAAATGTGGTCACTCAAATAAAACAAGTTCAATCTCTTGGGAAAAGTGCCTCTACCATTGATTTTAAAAAAAGTTGGATTAAAGAAACAAAGAGTGACGTTAGTGAAGGAACGATGCTGTTCTATTCAAGTCTAGCAAGTTTTGCAATGTATTCTATTTTTAGTGGAGTTGTTTGTGTAGCGTATATGAATGGTAATTTATCTGAAGTGGGACGAAGAGTTATGGGAAGTTCATTTAGTAAATGGAAATTTCTGATTTACAGTTTTGCTACAGGATTAACGTTGAATTTACTTTCGAATGCTCTTTTATTAGTGTATATGACTCAAATTTTAAAATTACAGTTATTTACGGATTGGATAGGTAGTATTTTATTAATGCTTATAGGAAATGTTTTTGGATTATCCTTTGGAATTTTAATAGGAACTCTTCAACAGTTGAGTATACAAGGACGGATTATAGTAGCATTAATGACCAATATGATAGCATCCGCTATTGCAGGATTAATGGGAAGTAGTATACGAGCATTTATGAATAGCCATCTTCCATGGGTGAATCAGTATAATCCGGTAGCTTTGATTATATCTGGATTTTATCAATTAAACCGTTTAAATGAGGGAACACAAATGACTCGTATTTTTGGATTACTAGGGTTTTATACACTTCTATTAATGGTCTTTGCATTATGGAGATTAAGGAGAACACGTTATGACAGTTTATAAGTATTTTTTAAAACTTACGAATCGTTACAAAATATATGGCATTATTTATTTAGTCATTTTTATGGGGATGGCTTTACTTCAAATTTCTAAGATAGATGAAAGGAAGCATTTTGAAGATGTTCCCGTTAAAATGATGATTAAAGATGAATCGAATGGTTCTAACGAAATCATTAATCAATTGATTCAAACTCTTCAAAAGAAACATGAAGTACAAAAAACGACAAAAAGTGATACAAGTATGAAAGAAGCTATCTATGCAGGAGATGTAGATGCAGGATTATGGATTCCAAGTGATGCCCAATTAAAATTGGAAAAAGAACAAGAAGTTGTTCAGATGGAAATCTCCAATTCATTATCGGGACATTTAATTCGTGAGTATGTAAATTCTTATCTTCGATATGCAGTTGCTTTGAAAAAAGAAGAGAATTTTAATCCAGAAAAAATAGAAAAGATTATGGATCAAGAAGTAACAGTAACGCTTCTTTCTAAAGAAGAAGCGGTATCCAGTCAATACTCTAAAGAAAAATTAGGTGAAAATTATTTTACCTATAGCCCATTTATTTATTTTTCAGTGTTCATTTATTTATTTGGTACGATTTTTTCTAAAATGAAGGGGAAAGAAGTTGCAAAGAGAATTGCGATTGCGACGAAAGATGAGCGTCGAGTGATGTTGGAACAATTTTTAGCAGGTTTAACGATTGTAAGTTTAATTGTTGGTATTAATCTGCTTTTTGTAGGGATTTTAGCTCCTGAATTTTATGCAAGTTCTCAAGCATTGAAGATTTTATTATTGAGTACAGCGTCGGCAATTTCAGCTTATGCTTTGTCATTTCTTTGTGCAGTAGTCATTGGCGAGAATCAATATGCTTATTCAGCTGCAAGTACAATATTCGGGATGGGTCTGGGATTTTTATCCGGAATTTTTGTTCCTTTAGAATTGGTAAGTTCCTATGGAGTCAACATTGCTAAATTCTTCCCTGTTTATTATGTGACTTCTGCAGCGAGTAATTCTTCAACAGAGTTTTCTAGTTATGCATTTCATTTAGGGATGATTGTTTTATTTACCGTTTTATATATCGTAATGGCGTTTAGCGTACAGCGCATTCGTCGCAATAAAAAATTTTAATTGGAAATTCCTAGTAAATTCTTAATCTAAGGTCTAGTTTTGATACTTAACTAGAAGTTACTTTGAAACTTTACGGGGGAATAGTAGCGAATGAGTATGAAATCTGTCGGTAGACAAATTCCTAAAAATGCTATAATTTTAAGCAAAATAGATAAATAGATTAAGATTAAGAGAGGTTTTTCGGCTAATGTTAGGATATGAAAAAAATCAAAAGTTAGAATTTAATTATAAAAAATCTGGCGGTTTATGGTTAATTGCGGTTGCCATAGTTATCGCTGTTGCTACCTTAATAGGTGGACAACAAATTATAAATATGCAAGTGTTTAGTATTGGATATGTTATTAGTTTTTTCTCAATTAACATGAATAAAAAGGTGTTGAATAGGCTGTCTGATGGTCCTTCGAGTGAATTTCAAAAGAAAGTATCTTTATATGCCGTTATTTTATTATTTATCTTAATGGCTTTGCTGGGTGGACCATTCTTTGCGACTGAAAATTGGAGATTGATTTGGCTGGGAGCGCTGATGGCAACCGCACTACATTTTTTCCCGTATTATTTTGTGCATGGAAAATCAATGATATATTTAGGTCTTATTTGTGCTATCAATATTTCTGTAGGATATTTTTTTACTGATATCCCATTAGAGGTGATAGCATATATAGACTCAGCGATTAAGCTTGTATTTGGAATGTATTTACTATTTTTTTCGAAGCCGTCAAAAAAGACGTCTCGTTTTTGAGGTGCCTTCATGCAATGACAGCTGCAAATCACAACAACTGCCCAGCCATCATACTACTTTTTAAGCGACTGCTCAAGCCTCCAGTTTATCTCATTTGCGATTTATCTTGATATG
This sequence comes from uncultured Granulicatella sp., assembly GCA_937891475.1. The sequence continues at coordinate 6,485 of CALATC010000019.1, forward strand.
GTATATCTTCTAATTGTTAATGTGCCTCGCTTGACTGTCTTAATTATAGCAAAGTTACATACATAATGCAAGCATTTTGCGTGCATTTTATGAAAAAAGTCAGAGATTTTTTGTTAAACC
>CALATC010000020.1 GCA_937891475.1 uncultured Granulicatella sp.
GAACCAATATACATCCCTGGACGTTTACGTACCGCTTCTAATCCTTCTAATACTTGAATCTGACTGGCATCATATTGTGCAGCAAGAACTTCTTTATTTTCTTCTGTCATTTTCTATTCTCACACTCCATTTTTCATTGAACTTGACCTTGATGAATCGGAAATACAATTGGTTCATTAATAAATTGCTTACGAATCCCATCTAAACTAGTCGTCGTTATGAATGTTTGTACTTTATTTTCAATTGCTTTAATCAAATGTGTTTGTCGATCATCATCTAATTCGGATAACACATCATCTAATAATAAAATTGGATATTCTCCAGTAGCGATGTTCATTAATTCTATTTCTGCTAATTTTAAACTTAATACAGTCGAACGTTGTTGCCCTTGAGATCCAAAATTTTGAACAGGTTTATCATTTAAATAAAAAATCAAATCATCTCGATGCGGACCTACTAAAGTACTCGATTGTTCTAATTCTCTTTTTTGTACAGATTCAAATTGTTTTTGATACAATTCTTTTACTTCATCTTGCGAAATTCCTTTTTCAATCGAAAGAGATGTTTGATATTTCAATGAAAAGTCTTCTCTTCCTAATGAAATTTGTTCATGAATTGGTTTCGCTAAAGCTTCCAATTGTTCCATAAAATCTAAACGATGGATTAAAATTGCACTGGCTTTTTCAATGACTTGTTCTGTTAAAACTTCTAAATAAAGATCAGCCGATGATTTTTTGATTGCTAATTGTTTTAAATAATGATTTCTTTGTTTTATAAGGCGTTGATATTCTACTAATTCATGTAAATAAATAGGATTCATTTGACCTAATTCCATATCCATGAATTTTCGGCGATTTGCAGGAGCACCCTTCACTAATTCTAAATTTTCAGGTGCAAATAAAATAACATTTAATTGTCCTAAATAGGAACTGAGCTTCTTTTGTTCTAAATGATTGACTCTTCCTATTTTTCCTTTATTTGAAAACCGAATTTCTAATGGAATACTGCTAATTTTCTTTTCAACTTTTCCTTTAATGGTAGCAGCATCTTGATTCCACATAATTAATTCTCGATCTTGATTGGTACGATGGCTTTTTGTCATTGCCAAAGTATAGATAGATTCCATTAAATTCGTTTTCCCTTGAGCATTTTCACCAATGAAAATATGAACTCCTTTCCCAAATTCAAGAAAAAGTTCTTCATAATTTCTGAAATGATTCAGTTGTAATTCAACTAATCTCATCCATTACTTCCTCAGATTCTCTCTTCACAACAAAAATGCCTTCTTCAGGAATTTCTACACGTGTTTTATCATAAAGTTTTCTACCACGACGATTTTCAATTTCACCATCAACAAATACAACCGTTTCTTGCAAATACCATTTTGCTTGTCCACCTGTTGTAATGACATCAATATGTTTTAAAAATTGTCCTAATGTAATAAATTCTTCTGTGATCGTTACAATCTTTGTCATGATTTTCCTCTTTTCTCTCATTTGGGTATACACATACTACTGTATTATACCTTTTTTTGGAAGAATTCTCAAAGATTTTGAAAAATTTAGCCTATTTTTGCATTTTTTTATTAAATAAATAAAAAACCTTTTTTAAAGGGAAAAATGAAATTTACTAGGATTTTTTCAAAATTTTAAAAATAAGTAAAAAAAAAAATCCATGATGATTTTTGTCATCATGGACTATTTTTTATCATTTAACCATTAAATGTACGAACTGGTGTCACTAATTGAATAAAACTATATGGAATATCAGAATGATTATCTTTTAATGTCAATGTAAATGGACGATTTGCTTCTAAAAATTGAATCGTTGCTTCTGAAGAACCAAATAAACGAAGCGCATCTTTTAAATAATCAGGATTAAATGAAACATCTAATGAAGCACCTTCATAATTTTCTACCATAATTTCTTCTTCAACTTTTCCGATTTCTGGCGAATTACCTGTTAATAAAATACGATTTTCATTAATTGATAATGTCGCAATATTATTTTTATCTGTATGTGACATTAATGAAGCACGATCTACAGCTGCTACTAAATCACTCGCAACAACCGTAATGGCTGTATTAAATTGATCATTAATTAATCGATCTGTGTCTGGATAACGTCCTTCTAATAAACGAGAGTAGAAAGAAAGAGTTTCTGTTTGGAAAAGAACTTGATTTTCAGTAATTGCAAAATCAATCGTTTCTAAACCATCAATAATACGTGATAATTCAATTAATGTTTTACCTGGTAAAGTAATCTCAAATGTTAACGCATTACTTGTTTCAGGCATTTCTAAAGGAATAATTCTTTGACTCAAGCGGTGAGAATCTGTTGCTACAGCTTTTAATTGATTATTTGCAATAACCATATGAATTCCCGTTAAAATAGGGCGAGATTCAGCAGTAGAAACAGCAATAGATGTTTGTAAAATCACTTGTCTAAATAATGGAACAGGTAATGTTAATACATGATCTTTTTCTACTTCTGGAAGTTGTGGATAATCATGAGCAGATAATCCATTTAATGTAAATGCAGCACTTCCTGCTGTAATCGTTGCTTGTAATTGGTCATTTGTTTCTAAAGTAAATGTATTTTGAGGTAATTTTTTAACAATTTCACCAAAGAAACGAGCAGGTAATACAATTGAACCTGTTTCATGAATCGATAATTGTAATTCTTCATGTTCTACTGGAAGAAAAATTTCAATAGAGACTTCAGAATCACTACCAGTTAAAGTAATTCCTTCTTGAGAAACAACTAATTTAATTCCTGTTAAAATTGGAATCGTTGTTTTTGAAGGAATAGCACGTTGAACGTCTGCTAAATTTTTTAAAAATGCTTGACGATTAATTGAAAATTTCATTTTATGCCTCCTAAATGTATG